>NZ_CATMPS010000017.1:0-54489 GCF_950073225.1 uncultured Oscillibacter sp. | reverse complement strand
TTCAGCTCACCGCTGTACAGACATTATAAAGCACAAAAAATAATCCGAGAAGTTTTTGCTGAAAGCCTTGATTTTACTGGCTTTTCGCTCCTCTTCTCGGATTATTTTTCTCCTCAGATAATGCGCCCTTCCTTTCGTCAGGGATTTTACACTCCAATGCCATGTAAAAAATTGAACTCACAGTCAGCATCCTTTCCTGACGCAGGTATTCTCTTGGTCTAGCTTCACTATTTATGCTTTTTCGAAAAATACTTATATGCGCAATAAAGGATTACAAAGAAGAGTCCTCCATAAATAATTTTATACAATAAAAAGAGAGAGTTATGACCATAGGTTATGGTATAAAGTATAAAGTTGCTCGAAAGATATAGAACAATAATTGAAATGAAAAATTTTTTTTTGCGCATTAAATGATGAATACCCCCCCAGTAAAAGTTGCGGTAAAAGTCTCTATTCGGAAAATCAGGCTCAAGATTATGGAGCCGAAAAATCACATGAGTGCAAAGGTACAAAAATGTTGCTTGTGTGGCGATTGCTTTTCAATTTCAAAGTATAGCATACCAACACAAACAAGTCAACCAACCGGAAATGAAACTTTCTCCGCCACTTTTGCGGCTCGCTGTGCCTCTCTCACCCGGCGCATACGCAGCTTGTTTTGCTCCCGTTCCCGGTTCCTAGCCGCCAATGCTTTTTGTGCTTTCGCTTCTTCCTCGGAGGTTAGAATAACCTCTGGTTTAGGCGGAACAAAACAACCGATGAAATTGAAATATATATCGACCTTCTGCCGCCTGTCCCCGGTGGATTTGTCCGCCTCATGGACAACGACTTTCTCAATAAACTCGTTGAGCATGGGGGCGGTCAGTTCGTCAAAGGTGATCTGATCTTCCGCCGAATAATGGTTGTTATCTCCGGGCTTTGTTACGGTAATGGTCACTTTACCTGTGCCAGTGACAGTGACCTTGCCGGAGCTGTCCACAGTGGCGGCGCCGCTGGCGGACCAACTTACACCGCCTTCGGTATGCAGGGTGAAGCTGTCTCCGTAGGTGATGGTCCCTGTTGGCAGGCCAGAGATACTGGGCGCGGTCTGGCTGGCCTTGGCGATGGTGCCGGTGGCATTTACCGAGCCGTTGGTGAGATTGTAATTGTTCGCCTTGGCGCTGTCCTTGAGGGTCACAGCGATGCTGACGCTCTTCACTGACCCCCGAGGCGCTCTCTTTTTTGAGATTGCCCGGCTGGCTGAAGCAAAGCGGCCTTCGTATCTGCTTCTCGAAAACGTACCCGGACTCCTGTCACACGATCAAGGGCGGACGTTTGCGGCCATCCTCTCCACGCTGGTAAGGGGACCCCGCCGGAGCCCAGCGAAGCGGGTCCGGTGGGGAGAGGAGGAAAGAATGGAGCGGGCAGAGTCCTCGCCCTGTAGGGCGGGGACGGAACAGAGCGGAATTTCTTCCGACGAGGGGTATCATGTCGAATGGTCTGTGCTTAACAGCGCCGCTCATAACGTGCCGCGATCCCGGAGAAGGCTGTTCCTTATCTGCTATCTTGATCCCCGATGCGCCGGAAAAATATTACCTGTCTTCGGAAATGGTGAAAAGGCTCTTATACAGCTCATCGGGGGCCCTCAGGGCTACCGGCTCTACGACGTCGAAGGCGTAGCCTGCACCCAGACCGCCGGTTCCGGCGGCACGGGGGCCAAGACCGGGCTGTATCTCGTGGACCTGAGCAAGGGTGCGCCGGAGCGGACGGAGATCGCCCGCTGCCTCACCGCCCGCTACGGGCAGACCAGTCTGTCCACCCACCCTCGGGAGCGGTCCGGTGTGCTGTTGATTAAAGAAGCTACCAAGCGGGGGTACAAAGAAGAAAGAGACTGAATTAACTGAGACCAATCGTATCCTCCCCCAGCCCCCCGCACCTCTGGAAGCCGTCCACGGTATGGACGGAATCTGATGGATGAGATGCGATGGGTCCGGGAAGAAATCCGGGAAAACATTGACTATGAGGGATTGGTCTGGGACTTCCCCTGTGACAGCGACATTTTTGACGGTTATGTGGAGCTGATGGTAGAAGCCGCATGCTGCTCAAAGGAAACGGTCCATATCTGCGGGCAGGATATCCCGACAGCGGCAGTCCGAAGCCGCTTTCTGAAGCTGGAGCGGGGGCACATTCTCTATGTCCAGGACTTGTTGCTGCAATAAAAATTTTTCTTGCCCTCATAGACGGAAGAGCCGCACCGGGGATACTTGCCGATTTCCTTTCGCTCCGGCGCAAACAGCTTTTTCTTTTCCTCCGGGACGGCGGCATATTCTTTCACAAGCCCCGCCGCCATTGCTTCAATGCCACGCATGAAGCTGTCCGGGTCGGCTTCGCCTTTTGCAATCTCCGTCAGAGCGTTTTCCCATTCAGCGGTCAGCTTCGGGCTTGCGAGGGTGTCGGGCAGGACGGCGACAAGGTTCTTGCCGTCTTTGGTGGGGATACCCTGCTGTTCCCCACCTCCGGGCAGATTTTGTGGGAGGGGGAGGACATTCACGCCCTGGACGAGAGTTACCGGGGCTTACTGGGTTATCTGCCCCAGGAGTTCGGCTACTACCCCGGCTACACCCCCCGGCAGTTTCTGCGTTACGTTGCCGCCCTCCAGTGCATCCCCCGGAAAGAGGCTGACCAACGGATCAGCGAACTGCTGGAGTTGGTAGGGCTGTCCGATGCGGAACACAAGAAAATGCGGCAGTTGTCCGGCGGGATACGGTAGCGGGTGGGCATCGCCCAGGCCATGCTCAACGACCCCAAGCTGCTGATTTTGGACGAGCCCACCGTCGGCTTGGACCCGCGGGAGCGGGTACGGTTCCGCAATCTGATTCACTCTCTGGCAAAGGACCGAATCGTCATCCTCTCCACCCACATTGTCTCCGATGTTGAGACCATCGCCGGGCAGATTGTCATGCTCCGGGACCACAGGCTGTTCTGCTGTGACAGCCCGGCGGGAATCTGCGGCAAAATGAAGGGCCGGGTGTTTGAGGTCCCGGCGGAAACCGCTCTGGCGGAAAATCAGTTTCTCCTCAGCGAGCGGCAGGGGGAACAGGGGACGGTCCTGCGTATCTTCTGCGACACTCCGCTCCGGGGAGCTGTTCCAGTGACGCCCGGCCTGGAGGATGCGTTCCTGGCTATCTACCGGGAGGGGCAGGTATGAGACTGCTGAGATATGAGTGGGGCAAGCTGGCCCGCCTGCCCGCCCTTTGGAGTGCGCTGGTCCTGTGTCTGGCCTTTAACTGCCTGCTCATCGGCAGCGGGGACCGCTGGCGGTGGGAGTGGAACGAGACCGCTGCTATGACCGGCGGGCTGGGCCAGCGGGTAGACGGCGACTTTCTGGACGGGCTGGGGCGGCGTCCCCAGTCAGATTACCGGAACTATCTTCTGTCCGCTGCGGAGGGTATGACGGACATTTATGCGGACTACGACCTGAAATCTCTCTCGGACTTTTACAACAGCTATGTCAAAAGCTCTCCCACGGCGGCAGTCCTGATGGAGTGCAAGTATGAGCGGCTGGCGGAGCGGATCGCCCACCTGTCAGAAACAGGAGCGGCCATGGATTGGTACAGCGGGCCAATTACCCATTACGTCCACCAGTTTCTCTATGGGACCCTGATGCGGGCTGTCCTCACCGAGGGTGCGGTGCTGGGGATGCTGTCCATGTTGTTTCTGCTGGGCTACGAAAATCAGCAGCGGACGGCGGCGGGGGTGTACGCCTCCCGCACCGGGAGAAAGCTGTGCCGCTGGAAGGTGCTGGCCGGAATCACCTGGGCGCTGGCGGTGTATCTGCTGCTGGCGGCCATCTGCGGGACGCTGATGCGAAATGTCTACCTGTCCGCCCTGCTGCTGGCTCTGCTGCTGTGCGGCAGCGCGGCGGCCCAGGCCCTCTGCTCCCAGGCGGGGCTTTGGATGAGGTATGCCCTGCTGACTTTTCAGCGCGTCAGTATCTGGCTAACGATCAACGGCTGGTTTACCGAATTGGGGCTGAACAGCTTTCTGCCCTGGCAGGAGACCATCAGCACAGGGCTTGGGCTGGCGGTCTGCGGCCTGGGGACAGCTTTGGCGTTGAGACACTTTGGGTGAAAGGACGTGATGACATGAGCCTATTGGGGCAGGAACTGAAGAAAATTTGGCGTCCCGGAATTTTGGTGGGCATTGTCCTGCTGGGGCTGATCTACTACTATATGTTCCCCAGTTTTTACATTGAGCATTTTTCCAACGGCCCCTCGGCCAAGGAACAGTTTGACCTTTCGGTGGAGTGGGTCGCCCGATACGGCTCCACCCCCGGAGCCGGAGGAGCGGGCGGAGGTGGACAGCCAACTGGCGGAGGAGATTGCCAAATTCAACCGGCGGCTGGAGAAGTTTCCAGAGGCCGTAGCAGTGGGAATTACAGACTATACCAGCTTTCGTGCCGCCAACCAGTCCGATGAAAATACCCAGTTGATGTAGGATATTCGAGATGGGACAAACTACTATACGATTGAGAATATCCAGCAGATGATAGAACTGTGTGACCTCCAGAGAGGCTATCGCGGACAACCGGACGAGACTCTGCCGGACATCCGACAGTCCAAGCACCTGGCGCTGCTTTACGGCCTGACCCTGGACGAGCTGATCGCCTTCGACCTGGAGGTCCAGGAGATTCAGGAGGTCATTGACCGCACCCGGGAGGAGGTCTCGGACAAAATCGACTGGACCAAGGCGTGGAGCAAAAAGTACCCTGTCCTGGCCCAATACCAGTCCCAGGTGGACGCCGCCCCCTACGCGGCGGAGCTGGAGCGGCTGCTGGAGGAGCTGAAAAGAACCTGCGGCTACAATGAGCTGGACGCGTTTTTGGTGCTGAAAGACATTCTGGCACAGGTTTGGAAGGCCCGGAAGCGCGCCTGAGACGCCATCGCTGAGAAATATTTCACAATAAAGGGAAGCCCTTACAAAAAAAGATTGTCTATTTTATAACTTTGCTTGACTTTTCCAGCCTGTGTCTCCATAATAATATTTAGGAAACCAAAAAAACTTTTAGGAGAGAAGTGAAGTCATGAGCAGACTGGAAGTGAAGACCCCCGGCCAGGCCCAGGCGGTGGTGGAGCAGCTCTACCGGAACATGGAGCGGCGCATCGCGGCCAGCCCGCCGGGCCTCTGCCCCGTGGACATGGCCCTGAATTTCCTGGACCTCTGCCGGGCCCAGACCTGCGGCAAGTGCGTGCCCTGCCGCATCGGATTGACCCAGCTTTCCAACATGATCCGGGAGGTGCTGGACGGGGAGCCGGATCTGGGCATCCTCCGGCGGATTGAGAAAACCGCCCAGGTCATTGTGGACACGGCGGACTGCGCCATCGGCACCGACGCCGCCAGCCTGGTCCTCATGGGCCTCAAGGGCTTCCGGGACGATTACGAGGAGCATATCCTTCACCACCGCTGCCTGGGGAGCCTTAAGAACCCCGTGCCCTGCGTGGCGCTGTGCCCCGCCGGGGTGGATATCCCGGGCTACATCGCCCTCATCGGCGAGGGCCGCTGCGAGGACGCGGTGCGCCTCATCCGCAAGGACAATCCCTTCCCCACGGCCTGCGCCTATATCTGCGAGCACCCCTGCGAGGCCCGCTGCCGGAGGAACATGGTGGACGACGCGCTGAACATCCGGGGGCTGAAGCGCTACGCCGTGGACCAGGCCGGGGACGTGCCCCAGCCCAAGCCCGCCAAGGCCACCGGGAAATCCGTGGCAATTATCGGCGGCGGCCCCGGCGGATTGTCGGCGGCCTACTATCTGGCCCTTATGGGCCACAAGGTTACGGTCTATGAGAAGCAGAAGGCCCTGGGCGGCATGATGCGCTACGGCATCCCCAGCTACCGCTTCCCCCGGGAGAAGCTGGACGGGGAGATCGCCTCCATCCTGTCCCTGGGCATTGAGGTACATACCGGGGTGGACGTGGGCACCGATGTTTCCTTCGACGAATTGAAGCAGGAGTACGACTGCCTCTATCTCTCCATCGGGGCCCATACCGACAAAAAGACGGGCATTGAGGGGGAGGACAGCCTGGGCGTGGTCTCCGCCGTGGAGTTGCTGCGCCACATCGGGGACAACGAGATGCCGGACTTCACGGGGCAGAACGTGGCGGTCATCGGCGGCGGAAATGTGGCCATGGACGTGACCCGCTCCGCCATCCGCCTGGGGGCGGAGAAGGTGACCTGCGTCTACCGCCGCCGTCAGGAGGACATGACCGCCCAGGCCGAAGAGGTGGAGGGCGCGATTGCCGAGGGCGCGGAGGTGCTGACCCTCCAGGCGCCCCTGCGCATTGAGGCCGACGAGAACGGCCATGTGGCGGCCCTTTGGACCCAGCCCCAGATCATCGGTGAGATGGACAAGGCGGGCCGTCCCCGGCCGGGCACCGCCGATGTGGAGCCCCTGCGGATTCCGGCGGATACCATCATCGTGGCCATCGGCCAGGGCATCGAGACCCGGGGGCTGGAGCAGACGGGCATCAAGATTCAGCGGGGCGGGGCCCTGCTGGCGGACTCCAGCACCCAGCTTCCCGACATGGTGGGCGTCTTCGCCGGAGGCGACTGCGTGACGGGCCCGGCCACGGTCATCCGGGCCATTGCCGCCGGAAAGGCCGCCGCCGCCAACATCGACGAGTACTTGGGCTTCAACCACGAGATTGAGTCCGAGGTCAAGGTCCCCACCCCCCGGTGTACGGACCTCCGCCCCCGGGGCCGGGTCAACGCCACCGAGCGGGACGCCTGTGAGCGCAAGGGAGACTTCCAGTGCATCGAATGCGGCATGACGGACCAGGAAGCCGGGCAGGAGTCCTCCCGGTGCCTGCGGTGCGACCACTTCGGCTATGGAATCTTCAAGGGAGGACGTGTGGAGAAATGGTAAACTTTACAATCAACGGCCGGGAGCTGTCCGCCCCCAAGGGGACCACCATCCTGAACGCGGCGGAAAAGGCGGGCATCCCCATTCCCCACCTGTGCTATTTGAAGGAGCTGAACGAGATCGCCGCCTGCCGCATGTGCATGGTGGAGGTGGAGGGCACGGAGCGCCTGGTCCCCGCCTGCAACACGGAAATCCTGGAGGGCATGGTGATTTACACCAACTCCCCGCGAGTGCGTGACGCCCGGAAAACGAACCTCCGGCTGATTCTCTCCCAGCACAATTCCAACTGTACCGTTTGTGTGCGGAGCGGCTACTGTGAGCTCCAGAAGCTCTCCCACGACCTGAACATCCACTACCAGCCCTATAAGGTCCAGCCGGAGCGCTCCAACGTGGACCTGAGCGTCCCCATCGTCCGGGAGGCCGGCAAGTGCATCAAGTGCATGCGCTGCGTCCAGGTCTGCGACAAAATCCAGGGCATGAACATCTGGGACGTGGCGGGCACCGGCTCCCGGACCACCGTGGACGTGAGCTATAACCGCTATCTCAAAAACACGGACTGCGTATTCTGCGGACAGTGCGTCACCCACTGTCCCACCGGGGCCCTGACGGTCCGGGACGACACGACGAAGGTCCTCCGGGCTCTGGCGGACCCGGAAATCACCACCATCATCCAGGTGGCCCCGGCGGTGCGGGTGGCCTGGGCGGAGGTCTTCAACCTCCCGTCGAAACAGGCCGCCACGGGCCGCATGGTAGCGGCGTTGAAACGCATCGGCTTTGACTACGTGTTTGATACCAACTTCGCCGCCGACCTCACCATCATGGAGGAGGGCAGCGAGTTTATCGACCGCTTCACCCACCGGGGGAAGTACCGCTGGCCCATGTTTACCTCCTGCTGTCCCGGCTGGGTGCGGTTCCTCAAGACACAGTACCCCAGTTACACGGACCATTTGTCCACAGCCAAGTCCCCCCAGCAGATGTTCGGCGCGGTGGCAAAGAGCTATTTCGCGGAGAAGATGGGCCTGGACCCGAAGAAGGTCTTTGTGGCCTCCATCATGCCCTGTTCCGTCAAGAAGGCGGAGAGTGAGCTGCCCACCATGAAGGACGCCTGCGGCGACCCGGACGTGGACGTGGTGCTGACCACCCGGGAAATGTGCCGCCTGTTCCGCAGTGACTGCATTGTCCCGGCGGACCTGGAGGAGGCGGAGTTCGACAGCCCCCTGGGCACGGGCACCGGCGCGGCGGTGATTTTCGGAGCCACCGGCGGCGTTATGGACGCGGCCCTGCGGAGCGCTTACTATCTGGCCACCGGGAAGAACCCCGACGCGGACGCGTTTAAGGCCGTCCGGGGGGAAAAGCCCTGGAAGGAAGCAGCTTTCAATATTCCCGGCGCGGGGGATATCCGGGTGGCGGTGGTCAGCGGCCTGGGGAATACCAGGAAGCTGATGGAGGCCATCGAGGAGGGAACAGCCGATTACGACTTTGTGGAGGTCATGGCCTGCCCCGGCGGCTGTGCCGGGGGCGGCGGCCAGCCCATCCACGGCGGCGCGGAGTACGCCGGGCAGCGGGGGGATAAGCTTTGGAAAATGGACGCGGGATCTGAAATCCGCTTCTCCCACGAAAACCCGGATGTACAGGCCCTGTACCGCACCTACCTCAAAAAGCCCTTGGGAGAGCGCTCCCACCATCTGCTGCATACGGACCACGGCGCCTGGTCCGCCGGAGAGAACGGAGGACGGGCGGCGAACCAGGATTTATAACCGAATTTTGGAGGAACGGAAAGAGAAAAAAACCGGAGGAGGCCGTCAAAAGACGGCCTCCTCCGGTTTTGGAGAGTGTATATAGCAGATAAGCGTAAGCTTACAGCTCGCAGAGCTTGAGGA
This sequence comes from uncultured Oscillibacter sp., assembly GCF_950073225.1. Taxonomy (NCBI): domain Bacteria; kingdom Bacillati; phylum Bacillota; class Clostridia; order Eubacteriales; family Oscillospiraceae; genus Oscillibacter; species uncultured Oscillibacter sp. The sequence goes on along the minus strand of NZ_CATMPS010000017.1, from coordinate 45,714 downwards.
GCTCCTCCCAGTTGCGGTCAACTTCCTTCTGGGTCTGCTCGATCATCCACTCGTTGCCGGGCTTGAACATGTGGGCGAAGCGGCCCTGGGCCTTCAAGTATTCTTCAACCGGCAGCTTGTTCTTGGGCTTGTAGCTTAAGATGTACTTGCCCTCGACCACTTCGTACAGCGGCCACACGCAGGTTTCGACGGCCAGCTTGGTGATCTCCATCAGCTTCTCGCTGGGATACCGCCAGCCCCGGGGGCAGGGAGCCATCACGTTCAGGAACGCCGCGCCGGGGGTGTAAATCGCCTTGTGGGACTTCTCCGTGATGTCCTTGAAGTTCCCGATAAAGGTGGTCTGTGCAACATACGGAATCCCGTGGGCCACCATGATCTTGGTCAGATTCTTCTTCTGCTGGGGCTTGCCGGGGACCACTTTGCCCACCGGAGTGGTGGTGGTGTCGGCGAAGTGGGGCGTGGAGCTGGAGCGTTGGATGCCCGTGTTCATGTACGCCTCGTTGTCGTAGCAGACATACACCAGGTCATGTCCCCGCTCCATGGCCCCGGACAGGCTCTGGAACCCGATATCGTAGGTTCCGCCGTCGCCGCCGAAGGCGATGAATTTGTAGGTCGCGTCAATTTTGCCCCGCTTTTTCATGGCATGATAGGCCGTCTCTACGCCGGAGAGGGTGGCCGCCGCGTTTTCAAAGGCGTTGTGAATGAAGCTGTCCTTATAGGACGTGTAGGGGTACATGAAGGAAGAGACCTCCAGGCAGCAGGTGGCGGAGCAGACCACGGCGTGGTCCTCCGGCTCCAGGGCCCGCAGCACCGTCCGCACGGCGATGGGGCAGCCGCAGCCCGCGCACATTCTGTGGCCGCCGGTGAAGCGGTCTTCCTTCATGACATTTTCTTTCAGATTATAGGCCATGTTGACTCTTCCCTCCTTACTCGCGCACGTCCAGGTAACGGTACGTCTCGCCCACGTCCCCGGTCTCAGCAATCTTCTCCAGGTCCGCAAAGACGTGCTGGATGCTCTCCACCCGCACGTCCCGGCCGCCCAGGCCGTAGATGTAGCTGATGCCCTTGGGGCCGGAGATGCCGTTGGCGTACAGGCCCGCGCAGGTTTCCGCGAAGATGGGTCCGCAGTGGGCGTTGAAGCTGTCGTCCTTGTCCATGGCGGCAAAGGCCTTCACGTTTTTCAGGGCCTCCGCAATTTCTGCGGCGGGGAAGGGACGGAAGGAGCGGATTTTAATCATGCCCGCCTTCCTGCCCTGAGCCCGGAGCTGCTTGATGGCCTCCCGGGCGGTTCCGGCGGAGGAGCCGATGATAATAATCGCTTCCTCGGCGTCGTCCATCTCGTATTTCTCGATGAGGCCGTACTGGCGGCCCGTCCAGGCGGCGAATTCGTCCGCCACGTCCTGGATGACCTTCTTTGCGTCCATCATGGCCTGGGCCTGGGCCCGCTTAGTCTCCATGTAGTAAACCGGGGTAGAATAGGGGCCCACAGCGATGGGCTCGTCCTTGTTCAGGAGGTAGTGCTGGGGCTTGTACTCGCCCACGAACTCCCGAACCTTCTCCGTCTCCTCCAGTTCGATGTTCTCAATGGCGTGGGAGGTGATGAAGCCGTCCTGGCAGATCATGATGGGCAGGGACACCGCCTCGCCGATCCGCATGGCCTGGAGGTAGTTGTCATAAGCCTCCTGGTTCGTCTCGGCAAACAGCATCAGCCAGCCCGCGTCCCGGACACTCATGGCGTCGGAGTGGTCGTTGTTGATGTTGATGGGGCCGGACAAAGCGCGGCAGGAAACCGCCAGGGTGATGGGCAGGCGGTCCGAGGCGGCCACGTACAGCATCTCGGCCATGTAGATCAGGCCGCAGGAACTGGTGGCGGAAATGGCGCGGCATCCGGCGGCTTCCGCGCCGATGCAGGTGGACATGGCGGAGTGCTCGGACTCCACGGCAATGAAGTCCGTGTCCACTTCGCCGTTGTCCACGTAGGCGGAGAAGTACTGGGGAATTTCGGTGCTGGGCGTGATGGGGTAGGCTCCCATCACGTCGGGGTTGATCTGCTTCATCGCGTAGGCAACGGCTTCGTTGCCGGAAAGTCTCTCTCGAATACTCATTTTATCCTGGCCCCTCCTTACTTTTCGTCCTTGACCATGGTGATGGCCCCGAAGGGGCAGACATTGGCGCAGATGCCGCAGCCCTTGCAGAAGAAGTAGTTGAAGTCCTCCCGCTTGCCTTCCTGGTTGACCGGGATGGACATATCCGGGCACACCGGCGCACACAGCAGGCACTGCTTGCACTTCTCCATGTCCAGCACCGGCTTCATGGTCCGCCAGTCGCCGGTCTCCACCACCTGGGACGTGCCGCCCTCGAAGATGGCGCCGCCGGGGGTGATGTCCTTCCATGTGACCTGAGGGGTCATATCCTTCGCTGAATGGCTCATCCTTCCTTGACCTCCTCCATAGAGCGTTTCAGGGCCCGCATGTTGCCCTCAATGACCTGGGGCTTGGTGGCGAACTTGTGCTTGAAGGACGCCTCCATGTCCTGGATGAACTCCTCCGCGTTGACCACGCCGGAGACCTTGACAATTGCCGCCAGCATGGGGGTGTTGGGGAAGTTCTTCCCCAGCTCCTCCTCGGAAATCTTCCCCGCGTCGATGGTGCAGACCCGGCCCTCGTAGCCCTTGAGCAGGGGGCGGAGCTCGTCGGGGGACTTGCCGGAGTTGATGACGATGGCCCCTTCTTTCTTCAATCCCGCCGTCACGTCCACGGCGGAGATCAACGTCTCGTCCACCACCACCACGTAATCCGGCTCATAGATGTTGGAGTGGACCGTGCTCCGCTCCGAGCTGATGCGGTTGTACGCCGTAATGGGTGCGCCCATGCGCTCCGGGCCGTACTCCGGGAAGCCCTGGACGTATTTGCCCGTGTTGAACGCCGCGTCCGCCAGCAGAAGCGAGGCCGTCTTCGCCCCCTGGCCCCCACGGCCGTGCCAGCGGATTTCTACGATGTCTTTCATGCGCTGCTTGCTCCTTTCGTTTCTTTGCTTGGAGGCGGGGAAGGAGGTGAGGCTCCGGCCCGGTCCAAGCTTATTGTACCGCAAACGCGGCGGGCAGTAAAGACCTGCCCGCCGCTGAAATGTAAGAAAATTACACCAGGGGGTCCAGCACGGCCTTGAAGTCGGCAATGATGTCCTCGGCGTCCTCCAGACCCACGCTGACGCGGACCAGGCCCTCGGAGATGCCGGCGGCTTTCAGCTCCTCGGCGGAATAAGTAGAGTGGGTCATGGTGGCGGGATGTTCCACCAGAGTCTCGGCGTCGCCCAGGGACACGGCCACGGTGCACAGCTCCAGCTTGTTCAGGGCGGCGGCGGTGGCGGCCTTGTCGGCCTTCAGCTCCAGGGCGATCATGCCGCCGGGCAGCTTCATCTGCTTCATGGCGGTTTCATGGCCCTCAAAGCTCTCCAGGCCGGGATAGTAGACCTTGGAGACGGCGGGATGGGCCTCAAAGAACTCGGCCAACTTCTTGGCGTTGGCACAGTGGCGCTCCATGCGGATATCCAGGGTCTTCATGCCACGGGCCATCAGGAAGGCGTCGAAGGGACTCATGACCGCGCCGGTCAGGTCCTTCAGGCCGAACATGCGGCACTTGCCCACAAACTCCTTGTCCCCGACAATGACGCCCGCGATGACATCTCCGTGGCCGTTGAGGTATTTGGTGGCGCTGTGAACCACGGTGTTGGCGCCCAGGGCCAGGGGCTGCTGGAGGTAAGGCGTGCAGAAGGTGTTGTCCACGATTACCCGGATGTCGGACTTGAAGTCATGGGCGGTCTTGGCAATCAGGGCGATGTCCAGAATCTTCATGGTGGGGTTGCAGGGAGTCTCGAAATACACCACCTTGGTCTTTTCGGTCATGGCCTTTTTGAGGTTTTCAATGTCGCTCAGGTCGGTGAGGGTGACCTTGACGCCGAACTGGCTCATGCCGTGCTCCAGCAGGGAGTAGGTGCAGCCGTACAGAGTTTCGTCCGCCACGATCTCGTCCCCGGCGGAGACGGAGCTCCAAAGAGCGGTGGAAATAGCGCCCATGCCGGAGGCGGCTGCCAGAGCGTCCTCGCCGCCTTCCAGGTCGGCCATCTTGGCTTCCACCAGGTTGGTGGTGGGGTTGCCCAGGCGGCTGTAGATGTAACCCTCTTCCTTGCCGGCGAAGCGGGCGCCGCCCTGCTCCACAGACGCAAACTCAAAAGTGGAGGTCTGGTAAATCGGGGCGCACAGAGAGCCGGCGGTGTTCTCTACCTTGCCGGCGTGGATCTGGCGGGTGGCGAAGCCCTTGTTCTTACAGTTCATAATTGTTTACCTTCCTTTCTTTTTTGCGCCGGCCGGCGCCGGCTTATGCTGGAAAAAGTTAGAGTTCAATTTTTCTGCTATTGAACGCCCTTCTCTTTCCGGCGCCGGGCGGACCTGTGAGAGTGTATGGAGAGACGGTTATACAGCGGAATTGGGGTAATGTTGACCAGGAAGCGGAGAGCGATCCTCCGGCTTTTTGTCAACTCCTATAGTCATCATACCATTTTTTCCGCAGGGGTGTTAGTATGAGTTTTTTTGAATTTGTTAGCGTTTTGAGTGATAGCGATTTGACATTCCGGGAAAAGTACTCTATAATACCTGAAAGGCTTTTATAGGAGGGGAACGGTGCGATGAACTTTCAGCAGCTGAACTATGTGGTGGAGATATCAAAATGCGGCTCCATCAATAAAGCGGCCAACAAGCTGTTTCTCTCCCAGTCCGGCATCTCCACCGCCATCCGGGAATTGGAAGAGGAGCTGGGCATCCAGTTCTTTGTCCGAAGCAACCGGGGCGTGGAATTCACGCCGGACGGGCGGGAGTTTTTGGGCTACGCCGCCTCCCTGCTGGAGCAGAAGCAGTGGATCGAGACCCGCTATGGAGAGGCGCGGAACGCCGCTCCGGCCACGCATCTGTCCGTTTCCTCCCAGCGCTATCCCTTTACGGAGGACGCCTTCATTGAGCTGCTCCAATCCCCGGAGGCCAACCGCTATCAGTTTTCCATCCGGGAGGTGGACATGGACGCCGTTATCGACGACGTGTATGACCACCGGGCGGATATCGGGGTCATCTGCCTGACGGAGCTGACGGAAAAGATCATTTTCCGTTTTCTGGATTCCCGGGCCCTGGTCTTCCACGAGATTGCGGAGGTGGACCCCTGCGTCTACGTCCGCCGGGGCCACCCCCTGGCGGAACGGCCGGCGGTGAAGGAGGCGGATCTGGCGGGATATCCGTATGTATCCTTTGAGCGGGAACAGGGCGTGGCGGTGGATTTCTCCGAGGAGTACCGGATGCTGTCCTTGAAGAAGCCCGCCCGGCAGATTCGGGTCAACAGCCGCAGCGCCATGCTGCGGGTCCTGTCCTACACCGACGGCTTTACCACCGGAAGCGGCCTGATTACGAAAAGCAGCGGCTACCGGAAGCTCATCACCCTGCCGCTGGCGGAGAAAAGCGGCATCCGCATCGGCTGGATCGCCTTAAGGAGCGTCAAGCTCTCCGCCCAGGCGGAGCGGTTTTTGAAGCTGCTGGAAAAGAATATCCTGGAGTCCATCCAGTTTACAAACGAGGCCCGGCAGTCCCGGAAGGAGGAGACTCTGTAAGGAGAGTGGGACTGCCGGGCGGAAACGGGCCGAGGTTTGAAAAAGGAGCGCGCCGGAAGACCGGCGCGCTTCAAAGCGTCTTTAGACGGAATGCTCCCTCTCAATGGCCTTCTCGGCTTCCAGAAGGGCCTTCTTGGCCGTGACGCCGGACTCGGCCACGTCATACTCCCAGTTCCAGGGGTCCTTCTTGCAGGCGCCGTCGGCGAAGGGGATGAAAATGGAGGCGATGCCCACAATGGCCAGCACCCAGCAGTACCACAGATTGGGGATGATGTCTGTGGGGTTGATGTTTATGCCGCAGGCCACCGTCAGGGACGCGGCGGACAGCAGCTGCGCGCCGTAGGGGATGATGCCCTGGAACACGCAGGAGAACACGTCCAGCAAAGAGGCGGTCCGCCGGGGGTCCACCTTGTATTCGTGGCTGATCTCCTTGGCCATGCTTCCGCTGAGGACGATGGCCACGGTGTTGTTGGCCGTGGCGCAGTCCGCCAGGGACACCAGGGCGGCAACGCCCACCTGGGCGGACTTGTTGCCCTTCATCATGCCCCGGAGGCTGTTGATAAGCCAGTTGATGCCTCCGTTATGGGTGACCATTTCACCCATGCCGCCGCAGAACAGCGTCAGGAAAAAGACCTCGTTCATGCCGGTAAAACCGCTCCAGATGGCCTGGGCAAAGCCGAACAGGTCTATGGAGCCGGTGGCGATGCCCACCAGGCCCGCCGCGAAGATGCCGATGGTCAGCACCAGGAACACGTTCATGCCGATGAGAGCCAAAAGGAGGACCAGCAGATAGGGTATTACCTTGATGATGCTGTATTGGAGTTCGTCCATGGGGACGGCGGTTTCAGGACGGCCCACGATCAGCAGGACCACCAGGGTGATGAGGGCCGCGGGCAGGGCGATAAAGAAGTTCACCCGGAACTTGTCCCGCATCTCGCAGCCCTGGGAGCGGGTGGCGGCGATGGTGGTGTCGGAGATCATGGACAGGTTGTCGCCGAACATGGCGCCGCCCACGCAGGCGCCCACCAGCAGGGGGATGGACAATCCGCCCTTGTCCGCAACGCCCACGGCGATGGGGACGATGGCCCCGATGGTGCCCATGGAGGTGCCGGTGGCCGTGCCCATAAAGGCGGAGATGATGAACACGCCGGCGGCGAGGAACTGCACGGGGACCAGGGAGAGGCCCAGGTTGACGGTGGCGTCCCGGCCGCCCATGGAGGCGGCGACGCTGGAGAACGCGCCCGCCAGCAGATAGATCATCAGCATGGTCAGCACGTCGATATTGGCCGCACCCCGGGCGAAGATGGCGAAGCGCTCGTCAAGGCTGCCCTTGGTGATGGCGAAGGCCACCAGCAGGGCGATGAACATGGCGGTGACAGAGGGGAACTGGTAGAATGCCATTTCAACGCCCTGGGCCTGGAGAATCAGGCCGGCGCCGAGGTAGATCACGACAAAAATCAGAAAGGGGACCAGTGCCAGGGCGCTGCTCTTTTTGTTCAAGTTGTGTTCCATTTCATTTCTCCTTTTCTTTACCGCTTGTGGAATACGCCTTCTTTCCTCTGTTTGCATAGTTTGCATAGTTTTCCGCTGAGAGTCTCCTTCTCTCTTGTGCAAAATTATAACAGATTTTGGCAGAAACCGGTAATAGCTATTTTATGCAATCCGTCCACGGTTTTGCCGATAGTAGACGGATTTCTTCCAGATTCCAAAACTGGAAATCAAAAAAGGAATGAAAATTACCCGCAAAAAGGAGCGCCCGCACCGGGCGCTCCTTTCAAGCTTCCTTCTTTTTCCAGCGGTCCAGGGTGGGCAGCAGCTCCGCCATGTACGTCCGGTTGGCCTCCGGGTCCCCGGGCATGTGGGGGAGGCACTGTTCCACCATCTCCTCCACGGTGCAGTCCCGGAGAAACGCCCCGTTGTTCCAGCACCACTCGCAGTAGTGCTGGTTGAGGGCCCCGTCCTGTTCCCGGCCCATGTGCTCGGGGGTGAGGGGCATGCCGCAGCTCTGACACCTGAGGCCCGAGGGATAGCCGAGAAGGTCGTTGATGGTCACGTTGAAGAGCTTGGAGATGGCTTGCAGGGTCTCGATTTCCGGTACCGTATCGCCCTGCTCCCAGCGGGACACGGCCTGCCGGGTGACGAAGAGCTTTTCGGCGATGTCGTTTTGGGAAAGGCCCGCTTTTTTCCGCAGGTCCGTGAAGATGTCTTTGAATTTCATGGGTCCGCCTCCTTTGTGGTATCAGCTTACCATGGAGGGGACAGGCCGTCAAGCAACCGTCGGTTGCGCTCTTACCGGGGCCGGGCGGCGAAGACCTTCACGCTCCGGGGGCCGATGGAGAACCGGCCGCTGGGGATGTCCGCGGCGGACTGGCCCGCCTCCCAGGTGTCCGCCAGCTGTTCCCAGACCAGACTCCGGGGCAGCTCCGGCAGCTCCACCTCCAGGGGCTTCCAGTAGGCGTTAGAGGCGGTATAGACGATCTGGGGCACTTCTCCCTCCGTCTGCCCGGCGAAGAGCACGCCCACGTAACGTTCGTGGTCCTCGAACTGGGTGTGCCAGGGGGTGACGCCGTGGAAGCTGACGTCGGGGAAGCCGTAGTACCCGTCGGAGAGGTTGGCCCGGAGGATGCGGAAGCGCTTGCGCAGGGCGATCATGAACTGGAAGAAGCGGAACATGTCCTTGTTCTCCTCCAGCATCCGCCAGTCCAGCCAGGAGGTCAGGTTGTCCTGGCAGTAGGCGTTGTTGTTTCCAAACTGGGTGTTGCAGAACTCGTCCCCCGCCAGGAACATGGGGATGCCCCGGCTGCACATCAGCAGGGCGAAGGCGTTGCGTACCATCCGCCGCCGGAGGGTGTTGATCTCCGGGTCGTCCGTCGCCCCTTCGATGCCGCAGTTCCAGCTGTTGTTGTCGTTGGCTCCGTCGGTGCCTCCCCAGCCGTTTTTTTCGTTGTGTTTCACATTGTAGGAGTACAGGTCCCAGAGGGTGAAGCCGTCGTGGCAAGTGATGAAGTTCACGGAGGCGTTCTTCCGCTCCCCGGACTGGTAGATGTCCCGGGAGCCCACCATCCGCAGCGCGGCGGCCTGGGCGCAGCCCGCGTCCCCCTTGAGGTAGCGGCGCATGTCGTCCCGGTAGCGGCCGTTCCACTCCGCCCAGCGGTTCCAGGCGGGGAAGGAGCCCACCTGGTAGAGCCCGCCGGCGTCCCAGGCCTCGGCGATGAGTTTCACGTCCCCCAGAATGGGGTCGAAGGCCATGGCCTGGAGGAGGGGGGGCTTGTTCATGGGGGTGCCGTCCTCGTTCCGCCCCAGGATGGAGGCCAGGTCAAAGCGGAAGCCGCTGATGTGGTAGGTGGTGACCCAGTAGCGGAGGCAGTCCATAATCATCTGGTGGACGATGGGGTGGTTGCAGTTCAGGGTGTTCCCGCAGCCGCTGAAATTGTAGTACTGCCCGCCGGGGGTGAGTAAGTAGTAAATGTTGTTGTCGAAGCCCTTGAAGGAGAAGAAGGGCCCGTCCTCGTTGCCCTCCGCCGTGTGGTTGAAGACCACGTCCAGATAGACCTCGATGCCGTTTTCATTGCAGTCCTGAATCAGGCGCTTGAGCTCGTTGCCCTCCCGGTTGTACTCCAGGCCGGAGGCGTAGCTGGTGTTGGGCGCGAAGAAGCTGACGGTGTTGTAGCCCCAGTAGTTGTAGAGCTGTTCCCCATCCACCTGCCGGGCGTCCTGCATCTCGTCGAACTCGAAAATGGGCATCAGCTCCACGGCGTTGACGCCCAGCTCCTTTAAATAAGGAATCTTTTCCCGCAGCCCCTCGAAGGTCCCGGGAGCGGCCACGGCGGAAGACTCATGGATGGTGAAGCCCCGGACATGAAGCTCGTAAATCACCAGATCCTCCATGGGGATCAGGGGCCGGGACATGTTGCCCCAGTCGAAGTCGTCCTTCACCACCCGGGCCCTGTAGTGCTGGTCCATGACGGACTTCACGCCCCACTGGCTCTGTCCCGTCACCGCCCGGGCGTAAGGGTCCAGGAGGTAGCGGGTCTTGTCGAAAATCAGGCCCTTCTCCACGTCCCGGGGGCCGTCCACCCGGAAGGCGTACTCGAACTCCTCGATGTTCAGCTTGAATACAATCATGGAGTACACGTTTCCGATGCGGTAGCGGTCCGGGAAAGGCAGGACGGCGTAGGGCTCCTCCTCCCCCCGCTGGAAGAGCAGCAGCTCGATGGCGGTGGCTCCGTGGGAATGGACCGTAAAGTTCACGCCGCCGGGGATGGCGGTGGCGCCGTTGATTTCATAAAAGCCCGGCCGCACGTCGAACCCGTTTACGTGGTCCATGGGAACGAGATGGATGGTGCGGGGCAGGGCCACCGCGGGGGTCTCGGAAAGGGCCGCCTGGGCCGGGATATTGTCCTGTGTTTTCACCGGGAACTCCTTCCTAGCCGCTCCGGCGGCTGTAGAATACGGCTTCATTATACAACACCCCCTCAGATTTGTCATAGCTTTTTTCCCTTTTTGTGAGATTTCACAAAGTCTTTGTGGGAAAGTACCATTTATAATAAAGCCGAAGGTTTTTTCCGGCAGGGTGAAAAATTTCCCGCCGCCCAGCCGTGTTGTAAGCAGAAGGGAGTGAGGAACGTGGTTCCATTTGGTACCGATGAAACCATCCGCCGGATTGTCTCGGCCTACAGCGACATGCTGCTGCGGCTGGCGTGCACCCGCCTGGGTTCCTCCGCCGACGCGGAGGACGCCGTGCAGGAGGCGTTTTTGCGCCTGCTTACCGCCCGGCCCGTCTTCCGGGACCCGGAGCACGAAAAGGCCTGGCTGATCCGCACCACCCTTCAGCGCGCCAGCGACATCCGCCGGAAGGCGGAACAGCGCAACGTCCCTCTGGAGGACGTGACGGAGCCCGCGGCCCCGGAGAGCCCCGGGGAGGAGCTTCGCTCCGCCGTCCGGGCCCTGCCGGAGATGTACGGGGCCGTCATCCACCTCCATTACTATGAGGGATATTCCATCAAAGAAATTGCCAAACTGCTGGGCCTGCCCGCCGCCACGGTGGGCACCCGCCTGGCCCGTGGCCGGGAGCGGCTGCGGCAGATGCTGAGGGAGGACGTTGTATGAACGATTACCGAAAGGCTTTCGACGAGCTCTCCTTTTCCGCGGATTTTCAGGAGCGGACGGCGGACCTGCTGCGAAATCGCGCCCGCGAATTGGAAAAGGAGCGTACTGACATGACTATCAGCAAAACCAAAAAAATCGCGGTGCTGGCCGCCGCCTGTATCGCCCTGCTGGCGGTGTCCGTGTCCGCCGCTTACGCTTGGCTCACCCCCGCCCAGGTGGCGGAGGAGCACAACCAGCCCCTGCTGGCGGAGGCCTTTGAGGGCCCCGACGCCATCGAGATCAACGAAACCGTGGAGAGCGGGGACTTCTCCATCACCCTGCTGGGCCTGGTGTCCGGGCGGAACCTGGACGTTTTGAACCAGGACCTGGAAAAGGACCACACCTATTCCGTCCTGGCCCTGCGGCGGCTGGACGGCACGCCGCTGGAGAATGAGACCTTCGATTTCAGCGGCTACACCATGACCCCCCTGGTGGCGGGCTGTTCCCCCGCAGCGGTGAACAACTGGACCCTGAGCGCCTTTGCACAGGGCTTTGCCAAGGACGGCGTGTATTACTACCTGCTGGACACCCAGAGCATCGAGATGTTCGCGGACCGCACGGTCTACATGGCCTTCTATGAGGGATTCGCGCCCAGCAACGACATTTTCACTGTGGCGGAAGACGGGACCATCGCCTTCGCGGACGATTTCACCGGCGTCCACGCCCTCTTCACCCTGCCCCTGGACTCCGCCAAGGCGGACCCCGCAGCGGCGGAGGCGTTCCTGACGGAGAACGACATGGGCTGGACCAACGAACGGACGGAACCGGAGGGGGAATGGGAAATCGAGCGCCATGAGACGGAGGACGGCGAGGAGATTTTCCTCCGGCCCGAGGACGGCGGCACGGACGCGAGCCAGTAAGAAAAAAGAGGACCGGCGGGGACGCTTCCCCTCCGGTCCTTCTCTATATTCACAGGCTTTACAGGAGGGTAATTCCCGCCTTTTCGCAGCCTTCCAGGGTCTCCTTGTCCCAGAGGCTGACCTGGACCTCACCGATGTGGCAGGCCTCCAGCAGCAGCATGCACACACGGGACATGCCGATGCCGCCGCCAATGGACTGGGGCAGTTCCCCGTTCAAAAGCATCTGGTGGAAGGGCAGCTTCCGCCGCTCGTCGCACCCGGCAGCGGTGAGCTGGCGGTCCATGGCCGCCGCGTCCACCCGGATGCCCATGGAGGACACTTCAAAAGAGCGCTGGAGCACCGGGTTCCACATGAGAATGTCCCCGTTCAGCTCCCAGTCGTCGTAGTCCGGGGCCCGGCCGTCGTGGCGGTTCCCGGATTTCAGGGTCTTGCCGATCTGCATGAGGAACACCGTCCGGTGCTTGCGGCAGATCTCCGTCTCCCGCCCGGCGGGGTCCAGGTGCGGGAAGCGGTCCTCCAGCTCCTGGGTGGTGATGAAGTACACGTCCCGGTCGGGCCGGAAGGTCAGGGCGGGGAAGTGGTTGCGCAGAACGGAGGCGGTGTCGCACAGCCCGCCCACGATGTCCCGCACCGTGTCCTTTAGATACTGGAGCTTCCGGTCTTCCTGGCCGATGTGCTTCTCCCAGTCCCACTGGTCCACATAGATGGAATGGAGATTGTCCACCACCTCGTCCCGGCGGATGGCGTTCATGTCGGTGAAAAGACCCATGCCCTGGGGGAACTCATAGCGCTTGAGGGCCAGGCGCTTCCACTTGGCCAGGGAGTGGACCACCTGGCCCTCGGCCCCCACGTCGGGGATGTCGAAGGTCACAGGCCGTTCCACGCCGTTCAGATCGTCGTTCAGGCCGGTGCGCCCGTCCACGAACAGGGGGGCGGAGACCCGGTGAAGGTTCAGCCGGAGGGTGAGGTTGCGCTGGAAGTCCTCGTGGATGAGTTCAATGGCCCGCTGGAGCTCATTGTTGCTCAGGGGCATCCGATAGCCCTGGGGGATGGTGAGCTTGCTCATGTGATAAAACCAGTCCTTCATTCAGATTATGCGGGGGGAGGGATTACAGCTTCCCAAGGCCGAGGCGGAGGCGGCGGAGGGTCTCCTCCCTGCCTAAGATGTGGCAGATTTCCACCGCGCCGCCGGGAGTTACCTGCTTGCCCGCCGCGGCGATGCGGACGGGCCACATCAGCGTGGCGTTCTTGACGCCCAGGGATTCCGCCAGGCCGATGAGGCAGTCGTGGACGGAATCCTGGGTCCAGCTTTCCAGGGCCTCCAGGGCGGGGACGGCGGCTTCCAGCATGTTCCGGGAGACCTCTGCGTCGGTCTTGGATTTTTTGTTGGTGAAGAGGGAAACGTCATACTCCGGCAAAGCGTCGAAGAAGTCCACCTTCTCCGGGATGTCCGTCAGCTTCTCGCACCGGGCCTGGAGCAGGGCGGCCACCGCCGCCGGGTCAACGGCGGGGTTTTTCACCGCCTGCCGGATATAGGGCTCCGCGATTTTGGCGAAGTCCTCCGGGGCCATGGCCCGCAGGTACAGGGCGTTGAAGTAGGTCAGCTTTTCGATGTCAAAGATGGCGGGGGACTTGGAGATGCCCGCGATGTCGAAGGCGTCCACCAGCTCCTCCAGGGAGAAGACCTCCTGCTCGCTGCGCTCCCCCTTGGGGGCCCAGCCCAGCAGGGCCACGTAGTTCAGCACGGCGGGGGTCAGATAGCCCTGGGCAATCAGGTCCTCATAGGAGGGGTCCCCGTGGCGCTTGCTCATCTTGTTGTGCTGGTCCCGCATGACGGGGGAGCAGTGGACGTAGGTGGGAATCTCCCAGCCGAAGGCCTCGTAGAGCAGATTGTATTTCGGGGCGGAGGAGAGGTATTCGCTGCCCCGGACCACATGGGTGATGCCCATGAGGTGGTCGTCCACCACGTTGGCGAAGTTGTAGGTGGGCAGGCCGTCCCGCTTCAAAAGCACCTGGTCGTCCAGGGTCTTGTTTTCCACTGTGATGTCGCCAAAGCTCACGTCGTGGAAGGTGGTGGTCCCCTCCTGGGGGATGCGCTGGCGGATGACGTAGGGCATTCCCGCCAGCAAGTTGGCGTCGATCTCCTCCTGGGAGAGCGCCCGGCAGGGGTCCGCCGCCCGGTCAAAGTTTCCGCTGTCCTCCTCGGACTCGGTTTTCTCGCAGAAGCAGTAGTAGGCCGCGCCCTTTTCCACCAGGAGCTTGGCGTACTTCCCGTAGAGGTCCCGGCGCTCCGACTGGATATAGGGCCCCGTGGGGCCGCCTACGTCGGGGCCCTCGTCATGGGTCAGGCCGCACTCGGCCATGGTGCGGTAGATCACGTCCGTGGCGCCCTCCACCAGGCGGCCCTGGTCCGTGTCCTCAATGCGGAGGATAAAGGTGCCGTGGTGATGCCGGGCGATGAGCCAGGTGTACAGGGCGGTGCGGAGATTGCCCACATGCATGTAGCCCGTGGGGGAAGGGGCGAAGCGGGTGCGGACCGTCCCCTTGGGGATGCGGTCCTCCATGTCCTGGAAAAAGCGGCTGTCGGTCGCCATAGGTAAACCTCCATGTCAAGCCGGGGAAGCCCGGCGGGTTTGGTAATAAGACACTGCCATTATCCACGCTTTGGGAGAAAAAGTCAAGGGCGCCCCTTCCGGTTTCCCGTTCCTTTTTGCCAGATACGCTAAAAAAGCCGCCGCGCAAAGCCTTGGCTTTCAGTCCCTTCGTCACTTGCAAAGGGAAAGGGGGCTTGTTAGAATATTTGAGGGGCGGACAGGCTAAGCGGTCAAGCCCCTTCCCGATATTGAAAACTGATGATACTGATGATGAGGTGCGTATGTATCAAACCGTGATTTTCGACCTGGACGGGACCCTTTTGGACACCATCGAGGACCTGGCCGCCGCGGGGAACTGGGTCTGCCGCCGCAACGGCTGGCCGGAGCACTCCCTGGAGGCGTTCAAGGCCATGGTGGGCCACGGCATCCCCAACCTGGTTTCCAAATTTTCCCCCGAGGGCTGCAAGAGCCCCCTGATTCTGGTGAACACCCTCGCCCAGTTCAGTGAGTACTACGGGGAGCACAACATGGACGCCACCGCGCCCTATCCCGGCGTCCCGGAGCTTTTGGAGCGGCTGAAAGCCGCCGGAGTCCGGATGGCCGTCTACTCCAACAAGGCGGACAGCTTCAGCCGGGAGATCGTGGAGCACTACCTGCCCGGCTTTTTCCGGCTGGTCCGGGGAAAGGTGGACGGCGTGCCTGTGAAGCCGGACCCGGCGGGGCTTCGCGGCGTCATGAAGGAGCTGGGCGCGGAGCCGGAAACCACCCTCTTCGTGGGGGACAGCGCAACAGACATCCACACCGGCCATAACGCGGGATTGAAGGCCTGCGGAGTCACCTGGGGCTTCCGCCCCCGGGCCTCCCTGGAGGAGGCCGGGGCGGACCGTTTGGCGGACACCGTGGAGGAGCTGGAAGCCGCCGTTTTGGAGGGGCCATGGTCCTGAGCTTTGAACAGGCGGGGGACCTGCTGGACACGCTGGCGGAGTCCTTCCCGGAGGCCCTTTTCGACGGGCTCAACGGCGGCGTGAACTTCCAGGAGGAGGCCGTGCCGGACCAGGAGTTTCCCAAGGGGCAGGTATACATCCTGGGGGAGTATTGCGACGATCTGCTGGGACGGTATATCAACCTCTACTATGGCTCCTTCGCCGCCATGGCGGAAAACGAGGACTGGACCGAAGAGGAGTGGGAGCAAGAGCTCCGGCAGACCCTCTCCCACGAGCTGACCCACCACATGGAGGGCCGGAGCGGCCTGCACGCCCTGGACGACAAGGACGAGGCGGAGATGGCCGCCTGGCAGGAGGAATACGGGGAGAGCGATTCCTGAAAAAACCGGAAGGGGAGGCCCCTTCCGGTTTTTTGCCGCTATTTCGTGGGAAAGCCGAACTGCTTTCGCATATCGAAGAGGAACCGCAGGAAGCTCTCCGGGTAGGGAATGAAGGCTCCCCGGCCCAGCATGTCCAAAATTTCCTCCAGAGAGGCCCAGCGGACGGCCTGCACCTCTTCTTCCTGGAGGGTCAGGCCCTCTATGGAGAGGTCCTTTGTGAGGATGTAAAAATCGTCAAAGCCGCCGTCGAAGTTCACCGTCACCGAGGGCCGGAGGCCGCTCAGGTCCAGGGAAACGCCCAGCTCCTCCCGGACTTCCCGCTCCGCCCCCCGGCGGCTGGTCTCCCCGGCGTCCACGCCGCCGCCTACGGACACGTCCCAGAGGTTCGGGAAGATGAATTTTGACCGGGTCCGCTGCTGGATCAGCAGCCGCCCCCGGCGGTCAAAGACGCAGACATGGACCACCAGCCGCAGCTCGCCGGGGCCCTTGGGGACGCTTCGCTCCGCCGTCTTCCCCAGGGGGAGGCGGTTTTCATCGTATAAGTCTACCAGTTCCATAGCGCCCTCCCTTACTGCTTCGCCGCCGTCTTGTAGTCCCCGCCGGGGCGGTAGAAGGGGCAGGCGGTGTTGGTCCCCTTCAAAAAGCGTTCCATCTCGTCCTCGTCCAGGTCCATGGTGCAGACGAAGGCTTCCAGCTCCTCGTCGTAGTCATAGCAGACACAGTCCTCGCAGATACTGCTCACGC
Source organism: uncultured Oscillibacter sp. (assembly GCF_950073225.1). NCBI lineage: Bacteria > Bacillati > Bacillota > Clostridia > Eubacteriales > Oscillospiraceae > Oscillibacter > uncultured Oscillibacter sp. The sequence continues at coordinate 29,398 of NZ_CATMPS010000017.1, read as the reverse complement.
GCATCACCTCTTAGAGGATGATAGCATAAATCCCGTCCACATCCAAGCGTTTTTTTATGACCAGCTCCTCCAAGACCTCCCGGCTCTCCGGCGGCGCGGCCCAGCACAGGCCGCATCCGGCGGTGACGCTCCTAGGCACGGGAATCAGCCGCCCGGGAAGGCCCTCCGCGCTGCAGGCGGCCTCCATGGCCATGGCCCCCGCCGTGGTGCGGAAGGTCACCACGCACTTCTCGGTTTTTTGCCTCATCCTTCCAGCGCCTCCCGGGCCAGGACCCGGACCGCCTCCGCGGCGGCGGCGGTCTCCTCCTCCGTGTTGAAGTACGACCAGGAGAACCGGACGGCCCCCTGCTCCTCCGTCCCCAGGGTACGGTGGAGCCGGGGGGCGCAGTGGGCCCCGGGGCGGGTGGCAATGCCAAAGCGCTCCGCCAGCTCGTCGGAGACTTCGGCGGAATCAAAATCCCCGATGTTCAGCGTCACGACAGGGGCCCGGACCGGGGCGGAGAAATCCCCGTAGACCGTTACCCCCGGCAGATCCCGGACCGCCTTATAAAACCGGCGGGCCAGGGCGTCCTCATGGGCGTGGATGCGCGCAATGCCGGTTTCCGACAGGAAGTCCAAAGCGGCGCTCAGCCCCGCCAGGCCGTGGCCGTTGAGGGTCCCGGCCTCTAATCGGGTGGGATACTCGCCGGGCTGGGCCTCGGAGTAGCTCTGTACCCCGGTGCCCCCCACGGTGAAGGGGCGGACCTCCAGCCCCTCCCGGAGGCACAGCCCCCCGGTGCCCTGAGGGCCCATCAGGCTCTTGTGGCCGGTGAAGCACACCACGTCGATGCCCATTGCCGACATGTCGATGGGGAGGACTCCCGCCGTCTGGGAGGCGTCCAGGATAAAAAGGAGGCCGTGCTTCCGGGCGAAGCGGCCCACCCGGGCGATATCCACCGCGTCCCCCGTCAGGTTGGAGGCGTGGGTGCAGACGATGGCCTTTGTTTCCGGACGGAGAAGGCGTTCAAACCCGCAGTAGTCCAGCCGCCCCCGGCTGTCCGCCGGGACGAAATCCACCGCCGCCCCCGCGTCCCGGAGGCGGTACAGGGGCCGGAGGACGGAATTGTGTTCCAGGTCCGTGGAAATCACATGGTCCCCCGGCCTCAGCAGGCCGCAGACGGCGATGTTCAGCGCCTGGGTAGAATTCTGGGTGAAGCAGACATGGTCCGCCCGGGGACAGCCCAGCAGGGCGGCGATTTTTTCCCGGGTTTCGTAGATGGCCCGGGCGGCGGACAAGGCCCCCTGGTGCCCCCCCCGGCCGCAGTTTCCGTAGGAGGACAGGGCTTCCAGCACGGCTTGGGCCACGGCGGGGGGCTTGGTCCGGGTGGTGGCGGCGTTGTCCAGGTAGATCACGGCTTGACCACCTGGCCCGCCCCCGCCAGCTTCTCCACGATGGAGTACATATTGGTCACGCTCCCCACGGCCAGCTCCTCCGTCAGTCCATAGTGGTTCAGGCAGGTGCCGCAGGTAAGAATTTCCACTCCCTGGGCCTCCAGGCTTTTCAGGTCCTCCAGAGAGCTGGAGCCCTTACAGGTGAGACGGGCTCCGCCGTTGTAGAAGAGCATGGTCTTCGGCAGCGCGGGAAGCTGGCCCACGGCGAAGAGGAAGCCCTTCATCAGCACCGCGCCCAGCTCGTCGCTGCCATGGCCCATGACGGCGCTGTCCACCGCCACCACCAGATCCCCCCTCTGGTCCGGGGCGCAGGACAGGGGCGGCTCCTCCAGGGGGGCCTCTCCGGCGGGGGCCGTCACCTCCATGGAGACTACAAATTCCTTCGCGCCCAGCTTCTCGGATTTGGCTTCCAGCTTGTGCCCGGCGGCCATCCGGGTCAGGTTCTGCACGGCGATTTCATTGTCCACATGGACCTCCAAAATCCCGGGCTCGGTCATCCCCCGCAGGGCCCGGGTGGCTTTTACCACTGGAATGGGGCACTGCTCGCCCACGGCGTTCACAACGATTTTTCCCATAGAGATACCTCCGTATGATGGTTGTCCCCTCCATTGTACCGCCGGAGGCGGCGGAAGGCAAGGGCTGTTTTTTAGAAAGAATATCGCGGGATTTGGGGAAACTTCTTGACAGGGCGGGAAGGGGACGGATACAATAGAAAAATCAGATTTTAAAAGATGCGAGGTCGTTTTATGAAAACACCCTTTGTCACAAAGGACCGGCTGGAGTCCATTGCCGCCCAATATCCCACGCCCTTCCACATCTACGACGAGAAGGGCATCCGGGAGAACGCCCGGCGGCTAAAGGCCGCTTTCGCCTGGAATCCCGGCTTCCGGGAGTACTTCGCCGTGAAGGCCACGCCGACCCCCGCCATTTTAAAAATCCTTCATGAGGAGGGCTGCGGCTGCGACTGCTCGTCCCTGGCGGAGCTGGCCCTGGCGGAGCGCTGCGGCGTCACCGGGGAGGCGGGGATTATGTTTTCCTCCAACAACACCACGGAAGAGGAGTTCCAAGCCGCCTGCCGCCTGGGGGGCGTTGTCAACCTGGACGACATCACCCTCATCGACACCCTGACGAAGGCTGTGGGGAAGGTGCCGGAGAAGATTTGCTGCCGCTATAACCCCGGCGGGGTCTTCACCCTGGGGGAGAGCCGGGACGGCGTGCAGGTGATGGACACCCCCGGCGACGCGAAGTACGGCATGACCCGGCCCCAGCTGGCGGAGGCGTTCCGGCGGCTGAGGGAGCTGGGGGCCAAGGAGTTCGGCATTCACGCCTTCCTGGCCTCCAACACACTGTCCAACGACTATTACCCCGCCCTGGCCCGCATCCTCTTCCAATTGGCGGCGGAGCTCCAGGCGGAGACGGGGTGCCGGGTCACCTTCATCAACCTCTCCGGCGGCGTGGGGGTGCCCTACCGCCCGGAGGAGCCGGAAAACGACATTGCCGTTATTGGAGAGGGCGTGCGCAAGGCTTACGAGGAGATTCTGGTCCCCGCCGGGATGGACGGCGTGGCCCTGTATACGGAGCTGGGCCGCTACATGCTGGCCCCTTACGGGCACCTGGTCACCCGGGCCATTCATGAAAAGCACATTTACAAGGAGTATATCGGGGTGGACGCCTGTGCCTGCAACCTGATGCGCCCGGCCATGTACGGGGCCTACCACCATATCACGGTGATGGGGAAGGAGAACGCCCCCTGCGACCACAAATACGACGTGGCGGGAAGCCTCTGCGAGAACAACGACAAGTTTGCCGTGGACCGGATGCTGCCCAAGGTGGACCGGGGAGATCTGCTGGTGATCCACGACGCGGGGGCCCACGGGTTTTCCATGGGCTACAACTACAACGGCAAGCTCCGCTCGGCGGAGCTGCTCCTCCGGGAGGACGGCGGCGTGGACCTCATCCGCCGGGCGGAGACGCTGGAGGACTATTTCGCGACCTTGATTTGGTGAGAAAAACCGCCTGGGAAGCAGCTTCCCAGGCGGTTTCTTTGGCTTTAGAGTTTTCGGAGCGCGTCCACCAGGGCCGTCTTGCCCTCGGTTTTCTCGTCCTTCATCTTGATAACCCGGGCGGGGCTTCCCGCCACCACGGCGTTTTCCGGCACGTCCTCAATGACCACGGCCCCGGCGGCCACCACGGCGTTTTTGCCGATGCGGACCCCCTCAATAACCACGGCGTTCGCCCCTACCAGCACGCCGTCCTCCACGACGACGGGGGTGGCGGAAGCGGGCTCCACCACGCCGGCCAGCACGGCCCCCGCGCCGATGTGGCAGCGGGCCCCCACCGTGGCCCGTCCGCCCAGCACGGCCCCCATGTCGATCATGGTGCCCGGGCCCACCACCGCGCCGATGTTGATAACGGCCCCCATCATAATGACGGCCCCTTCGCCGATTTCCACCTTCTCCCGGATGACGGCGCCGGGCTCGATACGGGCTTTTACCCCCTTCAAATCCAGCAGGGGCACGCCGGAGTTCCGGCGGTCGTTCTCAATGACAAGGTCGGCGATCTTCTCCCGGCTGGCCTCCAGAATGGGGCCCAGCTCCGCCCAGTCGCCGAAGACGGTGAAGCTGTTTTGACCGCCGAAGACCTTGGCAGATCCAAAGTCCACGGGAGCGGTGGTGTTCACATAGAGCTTGACCGGGGTCTTCTTTTCCGAGTTCGCGATATAGTCGATGATCTCCTGTGCGTTCATAAAGAATCCTCCATAAAGATGCGGCTGCGCTGCCGTCGCAGGGGCTGGGTTAACCACTGCATGACGCAGCAAGATAACGTTTTTTTACGTTTCTTTCAAGAAAAGTAACTCACTCTCCAAACAGGATTTTTTGCAGGTCGTATACCCCGTTGGGCTTCCCCGGCAGCAGCCGGGCCATGTGCAGCGCGCCGTTGACGAAGATTTGACGGCTGGCGGCCCGGTGGGTGAACTCCAGCTCCTCGTCGGGGCCGAAGAAGTGGACGGTATGGGTCCCCGCCACGGTGCCGCCCCGGAGGGCGTGGACGCCGATTTCCTCCTTCCGCCGCTGGCCGGTGTTTCCCTCCCGGCCATAGACCGGGGTCAGGGCGCGGGCGGGGTCGATGGCCTCCAGCAGCAGCTTGGCGGTGCCGCTGGGAGCGTCGGCCTTCTGGTTGTGGTGGGTTTCCGTCAGCTCGATGTCAAAGTCCGGCCTCAACACCCCGGAGACTGCCGCCAGGGCCCGGTAGAGGACGGCCACGCCCAGGGAGTAGTTGGCGGACCAGAGCACCGGGGCAAACGCGCCCAGGCTCTCCAGCAGGGCGTGGTCCGTCTGGGAGAGGCCGGTGGTGCCGGAGAGCAGGGGCGTGCCGGTCCGGCGGACATAGGACGCCACCTCCGGCAGGGAGCCGGGCCGGGAGAAGTCGATGACCACGTCGGCCGCTTTTCCGAGCTTGCCCAGCTGGTCGATGTCGTTGATGTCAAAGGCGGCCTGAATCTCGTCTCCGGCGGCCTGGGCCGTCTCCCGGATGAGGGAGCCCATTTTCCCCCGGCCGATCAAAATATAGTTCACAGCAGACCCGCCTCCTCCAGCATGGCCCGGAGGGCCGCCTGATGCTCGCCGCTCATCTCGCACAAGGGAAGGCGCATGGGCCCCGCGTTCAGGCCCATCATGTTCATGGCGGACTTGACGGGGATGGGGTTGACCTCCATGAAGAGGCCGTTCATCAGCTTCAGGTATTTCAGGTGGTTTTCCAGGGCCCGGGCCTGGTTTCCCCCGGCGTAGTCCGCCACAATCTGGCGGCACATGCCGGGCATCACGTTGGCGAAGACGGAGATGACGCCGCTTCCGCCGATGCTCATCAGGGGCAGGGTGATGTCGTCGTTGCCGGAGTAGAGGGCAAAGTCCGGCCCCACGCAGTGGGCGATTTTCATGGCGTAGGACATATCCCCGCTGGCCTCCTTGATGCCGCAGATCTGGGGGTGCCTGCTGAGCGTTTCCACCACGGAGACGGGGATGGAGCAGCCTGTGCGGCCGGGCACGTTGTACAGAAGGCAGGGAATCTTTACCTTATCCGCCGTCTCGGCGAAGTGGCGGACCATGCCTTCGGGGTTGGCCTTGTTGTAGTAGGGGGCGATGAGCAGCAGGGCGTCGGCCCCCATGTCCTGGTACTCCACGCTCTTTTCGATTTGAGTGGCGGTGCAGTTGGAGCCGCTGCCCACGATGACGGGTACCCGGCCGTTTACCACCTTGACGGTGTGGGCCACCACGGAGGCGTCCTCCTCATGGCTCATGGTGGGGTACTCGCCGGTGGTGCCCAGGGTGAGGATGCCGTCGGTCCCGGCGGCGATCTGCCGCTCCAAAAGGCCGGTGAGCACGTCGAAGTTGACGCTTCCGTCCTGGCGGAAGGGGGTAATCATGGCGACGATGGAGCCGGTGGGGTTGTTGAATTTCATTTGAATGCCCTCCAGTTTTGTATAGAGTCGGGGATGGGAAATCGTATAAAAAAGCCGGTAGAGGCCGCGCTCCTACCGACAGGCTCCACGCCGAAAACGGCGGTTCTGTAAGCGGATAGCGCCCCCGCGGCTTTGAGCCGCGGACAGTCCCGGAGGTTTTTCCCCCGGGCCCATCCTCCGCCCACGCCTGGGCGGAAGATTCGGCGGAGCTGCCTCCCTCGCGTTCCCAGCCTGCCGGCTCCCGCGACCTCATCGTCTCCGCGCCTCTATCTCATTTTTGGCTATCATATCATCTTCCAAACCCGGTTGCAAGGGGGAAGGCGCAAAAAGTCCTTGTGGAAACCGACGAAAACGCCGCCGCCCCTTGCCGGGAAGCGCCGGAACGTGCTATATTGTGGTTTGCTGAATAAAACGCAAGGAGGCCCCGCTATGCAGCCTGTAGTTGAATACCGCCGCGCCCTGCACCGCATCCCCGAGCTGGACGACCGTCTGCCGGAGACCTGCGCCTACGTTCATTCTGCCCTGGCCAGCTTTGAGATGGAGGCGTTTTCTCCCATTCCCTCCAGCGTCTGCGCCTATCTGGACGCCGGGAAGGCCGAAACCGTGGCCTTCCGGGCGGACATGGACGCCCTGCCCGTTGAGGAGGCCACCGGCCTGGATTTCTCCTCTGAAAACTCCGGGGCCATGCACGCCTGCGGCCATGATGGGAACACCGCCATGGCCCTGGCCCTGGCGGAGTACGCCGCCGCCCGCCGGGCGGAGCTGCCCCGGAACGTCCTCTTTCTCTTCCAGCCCTCCGAGGAGACCACCGGTGGGGCGGAAAAGCTCTGTGATACCGGAATCCTGGAACGGTACCGTGCCGCCCGGGTCTTCGCCATGCACCTGTGGCCCAAGCTGGAGCAGGGACGGGTTTACTGCCGCCCCGGCCCCATCATGGCCCGGTCCAACGAGGTGACGGTGCGCCTCACCGGGAAGAGCGTCCACATCGGCAAGGCGGCGGAGGGCGTCGACGCCCTGGCGGCGGGGGCGGAGTACCTCCTGCGGGCCTATGAGATGGCAAAGGCCCTGCCGGGGGAGGAGCCGGTGGTGCTGCGCTTTGGAAAGATGGTCTCCGGCACGGTCCGCAACGCCGTCAGCGGCAGGACGGTGCTGGAGGGGAGCCTGCGCACCTTCCGGGACGAGGCCCAGGCCCTCTGCCGCCAAAGGCTGGAGGAGATCGGCCGGGAGGTCGCGGCGGAAACCGGCTGCGGCGTAGAGGTTCATCTAAGCCAGGGCTACCCCGCCGTCTGGAACCACGAGGGGCTTTACGAGATGGTCCGCGCCGGGCTGGGGGAGCACGCCCCCTTGCCGCTGGCGGCCCCCACGCTGACGGCGGAGGACTTCTCCTTCTACCAGCGGCGGGTTCCGGGCCTGTTCTTCCTGCTGGGCGTGGGGGATACGCCGGAGCTCCACTCCCCCGAGTTCTGCTTCGACGATGAGACGGTCCTGCCCCAGGGCGTGGAGTTCCTGAAGCGGCTGCTCCTGCTGGAATGACGCAGGGGCCACTTGCAAATGGGAAAAAACGGGGTATAATAGAAAGGGAAACCATATTTTAGGAGGAACGCTCCTTATGCGAAGACCAAATGCCGTGCAGACCCTCGCCCTGGGCTTCGCCCTCCTGATTTTGACGGGGGCGTGCCTGCTGTCCCTGCCCATCGCCTCCCGAAGCGGGGAGGGCATTCCCTGGACCAGCGCCGTGTTTACCGCCGCGTCGGCCTCCTGCGTCACGGGACTGACGGTGTACGACACCGCCACTCAGTTCAGCGCCTTCGGCCAGGCGGTCCTGCTGCTGCTCATCCAAATCGGGGGCCTGGGCTTTGTGACGGCCTCCCTCCCGGCGGCGCTGCTGGCCCGGCGGCGGGTGGGACTGCGGCAGCGGGCCCTGCTCCAGGACAGCGTGGGGGCCTTGCAGTTGGGGGGCGTTGTCCGCCTGGCCCGGCGGGCCCTGCTGGTGACGGTTATGTGCGAGGGCCTGGGAGCCCTATTGCTGGCCCTCTGGTTCTGCCCCCGGTACGGCTTGGGAAAGGGGCTGTGGATGGCGGTGTTTCACGCCGTCTCCGCCTTTTGCAACGCGGGCTTTGACCTTCTGGGCACCGGCGCGTCCATCACCACGGAGGCGGGAGAGCCCCTTTTAAACCTCGTGCTGATGGCTTTGATCATCTGCGGGGGCCTGGGCTTTTTGGTGTGGGACGACATCCTGACCCACGGGCGGCGTTTCCGCTGCTGGCGGCTTCACTCCAAAATCGCCTTTACGGTGACGCTGCTCCTCTTTGCCGGGGGCGGGATTGCCTTTTGGTTTTTGGAGGCGGACCACGCCTTCGCCGGGGCGGACGGCCCCACCCGGGCGCTGATGGCGGCGTTCCAGTCGGTGACGGCCCGGACGGCGGGCTTCGCCTCGGTGGACCAGTCCTCCCTGAGCCAGGGGGGCGTGCTTTTGATGCTGGCTTTGATGTTTGTGGGCGCGGCCTCCGGCTCTACGGGAGGTGGCGTAAAGGTGAACACCTTCGCGGTGCTGGCCCTGGGGGTCCGGGCCCGGATCTGGCGGCAGGGCGACGTGAACGTCTTCCGCCGCCGCCTGGACGAGGGGGACATCCACAAGGCCTACTCCACCGCCGGCATCTACCTTTTCGGGGCCCTGTGCGGCTGCATGGTGCTGTGCGTCCAGGGCGCGGGCCTGGTGGACGCGCTGTACGAGACTTTTTCCGCCATGAGCACCGTGGGCCTCAGCCGGAACCTGACGGGCTCGCTGCCGCTTCTTTCCAAGTGGACGGTGATTTTGATGATGTTCGCCGGACGGGTGGGCAGCATGTCCGTTGCCATGGCGGTGACAAAGGGGCGGGACGCCGGGAACGGCCTGCGCTATGTGCCGGAGAAGATTTTGATTGGTTGAGAGGGAGGACGGAGCATGAAATCCTTTTTGGTCATCGGCCTGGGCCGCTTCGGGCGGCACCTGACCCGGTATCTGCTGGAGCTGGGGAATGAGGTTATGGTGCTGGACAAGGACGAGGAGAAGGTGGCGAAGGTGGCGGGCATGGCCACCGCCGCCTGTGTGGGGGACTGCCAGGACGAGCAGGTGCTGGAGTCCCTGGGCGTGCGGAATTTCGACATCTGCTTCGTCTGCGTCCGGGACGATTTCCAGTGCTCGCTGGAGGCCACGGCGGCCCTGAAGGAGCTGGGGGCCCGGTTCGTGGTGGCCCGGGCGGACCAGGAGCGGCAGATTAAATTCCTGCGGAAGATCGGGGCGGACCATGTGGTCCACACGGAGATGGACATGGCCCGCCGGGCCGCCATCCGCTTCTCCGCCGAAAATGTCTTCGACTACTTTGAGCTGACGCCGAAATTCGCCATCTTCGAGCTGGAGATCCCCGAGGAGTGGGAGGGCCACACGGTAATGGAGCTGGAGGTCCGCCGGAAATACAACGTCAACATCCTGGGCGTGAAGAGCGGCGACGTGGTGGTCCCCCTGGTGGACCCCAACTACCGCTTCCGGGACGACGTCCACATCATTGTGGCCGGGGACAAGGAGGCGGGCATCCGCCTGATGAATTTACATTAAATTTCAACATAGAATTCGAGGTTTTGCGCATGCTGTTTCTGAGGTGATGTTTCATGTCAGAGGACAGGCGCGCAGTGAATAACCTTGACGATGGCAAGCCCTTTCTCCGGCTGGAGCCGGAAAAGAGGATCTGCCCCATTCAAGACCCGGATTCCATCTACAAGTACCCCTTGGCGACGTCCGAGGAGATGGGCTTCCGGGTGCTGGACAATTTTCCTGAGGAGCACATTCAGTAGCCGCGAAAAACGCGCCCCCTCCGGCCAACCCGGAGGGGGCGCGTTGGGAGCGTTACTTGCAGGAGGCCAGGTCCCGGAGGAAGTCCTCCGCCGCCTGTTCCGGCGTGGCCCAGCTGGCTACCAGGCGGATCATGGTGTGCCCCGCGTCCACGGCGTGGTCCACCTCGAACTCATAGCCCATATCCTGGAGCTTCGTGACCGCTTCGTTGGGCAGGACGGGAAACTGCTGGTTGGAGGGGGACTCCACCGGCAGGGGATAGCCCAGGGCGGCCACCCCGTCCCGGAGGCGGAGGGCCAGGGCGTTGGCATGGCGGGCGGCCTCCAGATAGGTTTCATCCTCCAGCAGGGCCTGGAACTGGACCCCCAGCAAACGGCCCTTGGCCAGCATAGCCCCCCGGCGCTTCATGTGCCAGCGGAAGTCCGGACGGGGCTTGGCGAAGACCAGGGCCTCGCCGAAGAGGGCGCCGTTTTTGGTGCCGCCGATGTAAAACGCGTCGGTGAGGGCCGCGTAGTCCGGCAGGGTCAGGTCCCCGCAGGCCAGGGCGGGCCCCAGCCGGGCCCCGTCCAGGAAGAGGAGGAGGCCGTGCTTGCCGCAGCACTGCCGGAGGGCCTGGAGCTCCGCCTTGGAGTAGACGGTTCCGATCTCCGTGGTGTTGGAGACATAGACCATGGCGGGCTTTACCTGGTGCTCGTCGCTGTGGAGCTCCGGCACGGACTCGATCATGGCGGGGGTCAGCTTCCCGTCGGGGCCGGGGACGGCGATGACCTTGTGGCCCGTGCCCTCGATGGCCCCGGTTTCATGGACGTTGACGTGGCCCGTGTGGGCGGAGATCACCGCCTCATAGGGCTTCAGCATGGACTCAATCACCAGCAGGTTTGTCTGGGTGCCCCCCACCAGGAAGTGGACGTCCGCGTCCGGCGCGGCGCAGAGGGAGCGGATGAGGTCCCGCGTTTTTTGGCAGAGGGGGTCCAGGCCGTAGCCCCGGGTCTGCTGGAAATTGGTCTCGGTGAGGGCCTTTAACACCTTGGGGTGGGCCCCCTCGCTGTAGTCGTTTCGGAAACTGTACATGGCGAACCTCCAGAAAGTAACAACCGCAGGGAAGAACTGTTACGGAATGTTACAGATTTGATGTTGAAATTATAGCGCGAATCCTGTATAAAAACAAGGAACAGAACGAGAAAATTTTCCCGGCAGTCCGGGAACTGGGAGCGGGAGGAGATTCGTTTGAAGAAGAGAGCGGTATGGATTCTGGCGGCTCTGCTGCTGCTGGCTTCCGGCTGCGGCAGGCAGCGGGAAGAAGGCGGGACGGAGGAGCCGGATGTTGCCCTGAACACCCTGTACGCCGGGATGGAGGAGTCCTGCGGCTGGGAAGAGGGTTACATGGCGGACGTGGAGGGGGAGCTGCTGGAGGGCTATTACCCCGGCCTTTCCGAAATCCCCGCGAAGCAGCTGGTTGTCAAGATCCCGGCCATGAGCTCCGACGTGAATGAGATTGTGCTGATGCAGGGGGAGACGGAGGAGGACGCGGAGTCCGCCGCCGCCATCCTCCAGGCCCGAATCGACGCCCAGGCGGAGGGCGGGGCCTGGTATCCCGAGAGCCTGGAGGCCTGGAAGGCGGCCAAGGTGCTGCGGGAGGGGGCCTACGTGGCCCTGATTGCCTCCGGGGCGCATCAGGAGGTTTTAGAGGAGCAGTTCCGCCTCCAATTCCAATCCAAGGAGTAGGCCATGGTTTTCAGCAGCCTGACGTTTTTGTTCGGATATCTGCCGCTGACGCTGGCGCTGTACTTTCTTACGCCGCTTCGGCGGCGTAATTTTGTGCTGCTTTTGGCCAGCCTTTTTTTCTACGGCTGGGGAGAGCCGGTGTACGTGGGGGTTATGCTCCTCTCCATCTTCATCGACTACACCCACGGCCTCCTGGTGGAGCGGTTCCGGCAGCAGGACCGGCTGGCCCGTTGGTTCGTGGGGCAGTCGGTGGTGTTCAACCTTCTGCTCCTGGGCTTTTTCAAGTACTGGGACTTCCTGGCGGCGAATCTGTCCCTGCTTCCGGGGATAACGGTTCCCCAGCTGGGACTGCCCCTGCCCCTGGGCATTTCCTTCTTCACCTTCCAGACCATGAGCTACACCATCGACGTCTACCGCCGGGACGCGCCGGTCCAGCGGAACATCATCGGCTTCGGGGCCTACGTGACGCTGTTTCCCCAGCTCATCGCCGGGCCCATCGTGAAGTACAAGACCGTGGCGGCGGAGCTGGTTCACCGGACCGTCACGTCCCGGGACTTTGCCGAAGGAGCCTGCCGCTTTACCGCGGGCCTTGCCAAGAAGGTGCTGCTGGCCAACGCCGCCGGGGCCCTGTGGGAGATCTGCCAGGCCTCTCAAAACGCCGGGGCGCTGACGGTTGCAGGGGGCTGGACGGGGCTGTTCGCCTTCGGCCTTCAGATTTACTTTGACTTTTCCGGCTACTCCGACATGGCCATCGGCCTGGGGCGGATTCTGGGCTTCCGGTTTGACGAGAACTTTGACCACCCCTATCTCTCCACCTCTGTGGGGGAGTTCTGGCGGCGTTGGCACATGTCCCTGACCTCCTGGTTTCGGGAGTACCTGTACTTCCCCCTGGGGGGCAGCCGGGCGGGGAGCGCCAAGACCCTTCGGAACCTGCTCATTGTCTGGTTCTGCACCGGCTTCTGGCACGGGGCCAGCTGGAACTTTGTCCTGTGGGGCTTGTATTTCGGCCTGTGGCTGATTCTGGAGCGGTTCGTCTTCCGGGACCTCCTCGCCCGGACGCCGGTTCTGGTGAAGCGGTTCTATACGCTGCTGGTGGTCTTCGTGGGCTGGGGCATCTTCGCCATGGAGGACCTGGGAGTCTGCGGACGGTATCTGGCGGTGTGCTTTGGGGGAGGGCCCCTCTGGTCCGCCCCGGACGGGTACCGTTTGCGGAGCTGGGCGCTGATTCTGCTCCTGCTGGCCCTGGGCTCCACCACCCTGGCGGCGGACCTTTGGAAGAAGATACCGGAGCGGGGGAGGAAGGTCCTGGCCCCGGTGCTGATGGCCCTGGGGCTGGTTGTCTCCACCGCTTATCTGGTGGACGGCAGCTACAATCCCTTCTTGTATTTCCGGTTTTAAGGAGGCGGTGAGATGACAACAAGATACAGCCGCTTCCTGTCGGCCTTTTTCTGCGTGTTTCTGGGGGGGCTGCTTGTCTGGCACCTCCTCCTGCCGGACCGGGACCGCTCCGACGTGGAGAACCGGATCCTGGCCCAGTTCCCGGAATTCTCCTGGGAGGACTTGAAGGACGGCAGCTTTACCAAGGGCGTGGAGGAGTACTTCGCGGACCAGTTCCCCCTCCGGGACCAATGGACGGGTCTCAAGGCCCGGACGGAGCAAGTCCTGGGCAAGCGGGAGTTCAACGGAGTCTACCTCTGCGGCGATGCCCTGATCGCCAAGGTGGAGCCGCCCAAGGACGGCCTGGAGGAGAAGAACCTGAGCTACGTTTCCCGCCTGGCGGAGCGGACGGAGCTTCCGGTGTACCTGGGCCTGATCCCCTCGGCGGCGGAAATCTGGCGGGACCGCCTGCCCAGGGGGGCGGAGAGCTGGGACCAGGCGGCTTTCATCGCGCGGGCGGCGGAGCTGGAGGGCGTGGAGCCTATTGATTTCCTGACGGCCCTCCGGGACCATGCCGGGGAGAGGACCTGGGAGGGGATTTTCTACCGCACGGACCATCACTGGACCACCCTGGGGGCCTACTACGGCTATGCCGCGTTGATGGAGGCCCTGGGCCGGGGGGAAGAGGTCCCGGAGCCGGAGGCGGTGAAGGCGCGGGACCTCCCGGTTTCCAACGGGTTCCAGGGGACCCTGTATTCCCAGTCCGGCATTCACTGGCTGGAGCCGGACAGCATTGAGTTCTGGGTGGAGGAAAGCGGCCTGACGGTCACCTCCTGGCGGGACGGCACGCCGAAGGAGGCGGGGCTGTATGACTGGGACTATCTGGGGAAGAAGGATAAATACTCCGCCTTTCTGGGGGGCAACCAGCCGCTTTGCGTCATTCAGAACCCGGAAGGGGAGGGGAAGCTGCTGGTGATCCGGGATTCCTACGCGGATTCCCTGGCCCCCTTCCTGGCCCTGCGCTTTGAGGAGGTCCACCTGCTGGACCCCCGGTATTACCGCTATTCCGCCGCGAAGTACGCGGAGGATAACGGGCTGGACGCCATTGCCGTGGTTTACAGCGTGCCCAACTTCATCACGGACCGGAACCTGGTTCTGCTGACACAGTGAGGGACCGCCCGCCGAAAGTCTTTTCGGCGGGCTTGCTTTTGCCCGCCTCTGCGGGTATAATAAACGCCATAAAAATGAAAAGGGGAAGCGCTATGAATACTGCCACCCGCATCGAGCACGACACTATGGGGGAAATCGCCGTCCCGGCGGAGCGCCATTGGGGCGCTCAGACCCAGCGAAGCCTGGAGAATTTCAAAATCGGCGGCCAGCGCCAGCCGCGGGAGATCATCGCCGCTTTCGCCTGCTTAAAGGAGGCCTGCGCCAAGGCCAACGCCGCCGTGGGCAAGCTGACGGCGGAACAGGCCGCCGCCATTGCCGCCGCCTGTGAGGAGATCCGGGCAGGGAAGTGGGACGGGGAGTTCCCCCTTGTCGTCTGGCAGACGGGCAGCGGCACCCAGACAAATATGAACGTCAACGAGGTCATCGCCCACCTGGCGGCGGACCGGGGCGTAAAGCTCCACCCCAACGACCATGTGAACGCCTCCCAGTCCTCCAACGACACCTATCCCTCCGCCCTCCACATCGCGGCGGCGCTGTCTGTTGCGAACCAGGTCCTCCCGGCGGCGGAGCGGCTGGCGGGGGCCTTCGGCAGGCTGGAAACGGCTTACCCGGACCTGATCCGCATTGGCCGGACCCACCTCCAGGACGCCACGCCCCTGCGCTTCGCCCAGGAGGTTTCCGGCTGGCGGGAGCTGGTGGAGGCCCCCTGCCGGATGCTCCGGGCGGCCCTGGAGGAGCTGAGCCGCCTGGCCATCGGCGGCACCGCCGTGGGCACCGGGCTCAACGCCCCCAAGAACTACGACGAGCTGGTCTGTAAAGAGCTGCGGGCCCTGACGGGCCTGGACTTCCGGCCGGACCCGAATAAATTCCACGCGCTTACCAGCAAGGACGCCCTGGTCTTTGCCCACGGGGCCTTAAAAGCCCTGGCGGCGAATCTGATGAAGATTGCCAACGACATCCGCTGGCAGTCCAGCGGGCCCCGCTGCGGCATGGGAGAGCTCCACATCCCGGAGAACGAGCCCGGCAGCTCCATCATGCCCGGCAAGGTGAACCCCACCCAGTGCGAGGCGGTCACCATGGCGGCGGTGCAGGTGATGGGGAACGACGCGGCCATCGGCTTTGCCGCCAGCCAGGGGAATTTCCAGCTGAACGTCTTTCTGCCCGTGTCGGCCTATAACTTCCAGCTCTCCGCCCGGCTGCTGGCGGACGCCATGGAGTCCTTCCGGGTCCACTGCGTAGAGGGGATCACCCCCAACGTGGAGCGGATGGAGGAGAACCTGAACAACTCGCTGATGCTGGTCACCTGCCTGACGCCGGAAATCGGCTATGAAAAGGCGGCGGAGTGCGCCAAGAAAGCCCTTCACGACGGCACGACTCTGAAAGAGGCGGTCCTCTCCCTGGGCCTTTTGACGGCGGAGGCGTTCGACGAGACGGTGAAGCCGGAAAAGATGGTATAAACAATCCGCCGGGCGGCGGGGCATGTTTGTGTAAATTGGAGAATCTATCATACTACCGAATTAGCGCTTTACTATGCTAAAAAATCGGAGTATACTGTAATCCATCACCGGGGCCCTGCCCCGCAAGGAGGAACCCCATGGAATTGGATTTGAATATGCTGCGGCCCCAGGAGCGGCTGTCCCTCCGGCTCCGCCTGCTCTATGAGGAGGCGGGCTTCCGCCAGTACCGCATGGGCCGCTTTGAGGAGTACGGCCTCTACCAGCAGAACCGCCGCTTCCTGGCCTCGGATCAGGTGATCACCTTTACAGACCTGGACGGGCGGCTGCTGGCGCTGAAGCCGGACGTCACCCTCTCCATCGCCAAGAACGCCCAGTTTGAGGAAGGGGGCTGCGGGCGGTTCTATTACTCCGAAAACGTCTACCGCCCCAGCCAGGAGAGCCACACCTTCCAGGAGATCAGCCAGATGGGCCTGGAGTGCATCGGCGCGGTGGACGACAGCATCACCGCCCAGGCGGTGTCCCTGGCGGGGAAGAGCCTGGCCCTGACGGGCCGGGACTTCGTGCTGGAGGCCAGCCACATGGGCTTTGTGGCGGGGCTGCTGGACGCGGTGGGCGCGCCGGAGGCCGCCCGGCCCCGGCTGCTCAGCTGTATCCGGGACCGGAACCTCCACGAGCTGCGCTCCGCCGCGGAGGAAGCGGGCCTTTCCCGCCAGGGGACCGACGCCCTCTGCCGCCTGGACGCGCTGGCGGGAGACTGGGAGGCGGTGCTGGCCCAGGCGGAGCCTATCGCCCTCAACGCCGGAATGGGAGCGGCCCTGGCGGAGCTGCGGACCCTGTGCGCCGCCCTGGAGGCCCAGGGGCAGAGCCTGAGGCTGGACCTGTCCCTGGTGAACGACATGGAGTATTATAACGGCCTGGTGCTTCAAGGCTACGTGGCGGGCCTGCCCCGGGCGGTGCTCAAGGGCGGGCGCTACGACCCCCTGGCGGAGCAGTTCCGCCCCGGAGCCAAGGCGGTGGGCTTCGCCCTGTACCTGGACGAGCTGGAACGGCTGAGCGAAGCCGCCCCCCCGGAGGGGGAGAAAACCATGCTGAACATCGCCCTGCCCAAGGGCCGTCTGGGGGACAAGGTTTACAACCTCCTGGCGGGGGTGGGTTACGGCTGCCCCGAGGACTACAACGAGAGCCGGAAGCTGGTGGTGGAAAACCGGGAGGCGGGCATCCGCTACTTCCTGGTAAAGCCCAGCGACGTGGCCATCTACGTGGAGCACGGCGCGGCGGACGCCGGCATCGTGGGCAAGGACATCCTGGCCGAGTCCGGGGCGGACGTGTACGAGCTGCTGGACACGGGCCTTGGGAAGTGCCGCATGTGCGTGGCGGGGCCGGAGGACTTCACCGACGACCCGGGCCGGACCCTCCGGGTGGCGACGAAGTTCGTGAACATCGCGAAAGCCTACTACGCCGCCCAGGGCCGGGATATTGATATCATCAAGCTGAACGGCTCCATTGAGCTGGCCCCGCTTCTGGGCCTCAGCGACGTGATTGTGGACATCGTGGAGACGGGGACCACCCTGCGGGAGAACCATTTGAAGGTGCTGACGGAGTTTATGCCCATCTCCGCCCGGTTTGTGGCCAACCGGGCCGGCTTCCAGTTCAAGCGCCGGGAGATCGAAACTTTGCTGGCGAAGCTGACGGAGGTGACGGGGGCATGATGCGGATTCTGGATTTCGACAGCCTCTCGCCGGAGGAGTTTTTGAACCGGGACATCCAGGCGGAGGAGGATGTGTCCGCCGCCGTGGACGAAATCATCCGGGAGGTCCGCCGCCGGGGCGACGAGGCCCTGCGGGACTACACCCGCCGTTTTGACGGCGCGGAGATCCAGGACCTGTGGGTGAGCGCGGAGGAGTTCGACGCCGCCCGGAGAGCCGTGGACCCCTATTTTCTGGAGACGCTGAAGGAGGCGGCGGAAAACATCCGGCGCTTCCATGAGCGGCAGAGGCACAACGACTTCGTTCTCACGGACCGGAGCGGGATCGTCATGGGCCAGCGGTGGACGCCCATTGAACGGGTGGGCGTCTGCGTGCCCCGGAGCCCGGAGGCCTTTCCCTCCACCATTTTGATGAATGTCATTCCCGCCCAGATCGCCGGGGTGCAGGACATTGTCCTGGTAACGCCTCCCCGGCGGGATGGCAGCGTCAGCCCGGAGGCCCTGATGGCGGCGGAGCTGGCGGAGGTGACGGAGGTCTTCAAAATCGGCGGGGCCCAGGCGGTGGCGGCCCTGGCCTATGGGACGGAAACCGTGCCCCAGGTGGACAAGATCGTGGGCCCCGGCGGCGTGTTCGTGGCCACGGCGAAACGGAAGGTCTTCGGCCGGGTGGCCATCGACATGATTGCCGGGCCCAGCGAGATTCTGGTGCTGGCGGACGGGAAGTCGAACCCCAAATGGGTCGCGGCGGACCTGCTGAGCCAGGCGGAGCACGACGTGCTGTCCTCCGCCGTGCTGGTGACGGACAGCCGGGAGCTGGCAATAAGCGTACAGGCCGAGGTGGAGGCCCAGCTGGAGTCCCTGCCCCGGAAGGACATTGCCCGCCGGTCCATTGCGGACAACGGAAAAATCATCGTCACGGACAGCCTGGACAAGGCCGTGGAGGCGGCGAACCGCATTGCCCCGGAGCACCTGGAGCTCTGCGTGGACGAGCCCTTCGCCCTGCTGCCCCGGATCAAAAACGCCGGGAGCGTCTTCCTGGGCCGCTCCACGCCGGAGGCCCTGGGGGACTATTTCGCGGGGCCGAACCACACCCTGCCCACCTCCGGCACCGCCCGGTTTTCCAGCCCCCTGGGGGTGGACGACTTCATGAAGCGCTCCAGCTTCCTCAGCTATGACCAGGCGGCGCTGAACGCCTGCGGGGACAGGATTGCGGATTTCGCCCGGCGGGAGGGCCTGGAGGGGCACGCCCGTTCGGCGGAGAGCCGGAAAAAATCTGAATGAAAGCGGTGGTTTTATGAGCCGGTTTTTATCTCCCGAGGCCCTGCGCTGCGCCCCCTACACCCCCGGCGAGCAGCCCCGGGATCAAACATACATCAAGCTGAACACCAACGAGAGCCCCTTTCCGCCCTCGCCCAAGGTCCTGGAGGCCTTGAGCCGGGCGGAGGCGGAAAAGCTCTATCTCTACTCCGACCCCACCTGCGCCGCTCTGAACGCCGCCATTGCCCGGCGGTATGGCCTGTCCCCGGAAAACGTGATTTCCGGCAACGGTTCCGACGAGATTCTGGCCTTTGCCTTCCGGGCCTTCTGCGGGGAGGGGAAGGGAGCGGCCTTCGCCGACATTACCTACGGCTTTTATGAGGCTCAGGCGGCCCTGTTCGACCTGGAGGCCCGGCGGGTTCCCCTGCGGGAGGATTTTTCCTTGAATGTGGAGGACTACCTGGATTTCCCCGGCACGGTGGTCCTCGCCAACCCCAACGCCCCCACGGGTATGACGGTCCCGGTCTCCGATATCCGGCGGTTGCTGGAAAAGGACCCGGACCGGGTGGTCGTGGTGGACGAGGCGTATGTAGACTTCGGGGCGGAGAGCTGCGTGCCTCTGGTCCGGGAGTACGAAAACCTCCTGGTGACCCAAACCATGTCCAAGAGCCGCTCCCTGGCGGGGGGCCGGATTGGCTTTGCCCTGGGCTCTCCGGAGCTTATCGCGGATCTGAACCGGGTGAAGTACAGCTTCAACCCCTACAACGTCAATCGCTTGTCCCTGCTGGCGGGAGCCGCCGCCATGGAGGACGAGGACTATTTCCAATCCTGCTGCCGGGCCGTCCGGGAAAACCGGGCCTGGACCGCCGGGGCGCTGGAGGAGCGGGGCTTCACGGTTCTGCCCTCCTCCGCAAACTTTCTCTTCGCCAAATCGGGCCGCCTCCCCGGCGGGGAGCTGTACCGGAGATTAAAGGAAGCCGGCATTCTGGTCCGCTGGTTTGACAAGGACCGCATCCGGGACTTTGTCCGCGTCACCATCGGCTCCCGGGAGCAGATGGAGGCGCTGATAGAGCAAATCGACCGGCTGCCGGCCGGAGGATAAGGAGGGAAGCGCTATGCGCACCGCAAGCATTCAACGGGACACCCGGGAGACTCAAATCAGGCTCTCCTTGAACCTGGACGGCACAGGGAAGGCGGAAATTTCCACCGGCTGCGGCTTTCTGGACCACATGCTGGAGCTTTTCGCCCGGCACGGAGACTTCGACCTTTCCGTTGCCTGCCGCGGAGACACCCGGGTGGATTACCACCACTCCGTGGAGGACGTGGGCATCTGCCTGGGCAGGGCGTTTCAGGAGGCTTTGGGGGACAAGCGGGGCATTGTCCGCTACGGACAGTTTTTGCTTCCCATGGACGAGACTCTGGTTCTCTGCGCCTGTGACCTCAGCGGCCGGGATTACCTGGGCTGGGCGGTGGATCTGCCCGCCGCCAAGGTGGGGGACTTCGATACGGAGCTGGCTCAGGAGTTTTGGCTGGGCTTTGTGCGGAACTGCCCCGGCTCCCTCCACATCCGCCGGATGGCGGGGGAGAATACCCACCACATCCTGGAGGCCGTCTTCAAGGGCATGGGCCGGACGCTGAAAGGGGCCGTGTCCCTGGACCCCAAGCACATGGACGAGATTCCCAGCACGAAAGGGGTGCTGTGATGACCGCCATCGTGGACTACGGCGTGGGAAATCTCTTCTCCCTGCAATCCAGCCTCCGCTCCCTGGGGGTGGAAGCGGAGGTCACCGGCGAAGCGGAGCGCCTCCGGGCGGCGGACCGGATTATCCTGCCCGGCGTGGGGGCCTTTGGGGACGCCCGGGCCAAGCTGGATGAGACGGGGCTGGTTCCGGTTCTTCTGGAGGAGGCGGGACGCAAGCCCCTGCTTGGCATCTGCCTGGGGATGCAGCTCCTTTTTGACCGGGGCTTTGAGTACGGCGAGCACCCCGGCCTGGGCCTGGTCCCCGGCGAGGTGGCCTTTCTGGGGGAGGACCTGGCGGACAAGTCGCTGAAGGTCCCTCACATGGGCTGGAACAGCCTGGAAATTGTAAAAGACGACCCGCTGTTCAAGTATTTCGAGAATGGTGAATATGTTTACTATGTCCACAGCTTCTACGCCCGCGGCTGCCGGGAGAGCACCCTGGGGGCCTCCCGATACGGAAACGTGGCCGTCACTGGCGCGGTCCGCCGGGGGAACGTCTGGGGGACCCAGTTCCACCCGGAGAAGTCCGGAGACGCGGGGCTGCGGCTGCTGCGGGCCTTTGCCGAGCTGTGAAAGGGGGGAATGGTATGCGAAGAGCGGACCGGGAGGTTACGGATCCTGTAAAAATCCGGGAAATTATAACCTCTTGTGATTGCTGCCGCCTGGGGCTGTGTGACGGGGAACGGGCCTACGTGGTCCCCCTGGACTTCGGCCTGGAGGAGCGAGACGGGCGGTATGCCTTCTATTTCCACGGCGCGAAAGAGGGCCGGAAGATGGACCTTATCCGCCGGACCGGCTGGGCCGCCTTTGAAATGGACACGGGACACGAGTGGGTCATAAGCGAGCGGGCCCAGGAGACCACCTCCCGCTTCCGGTGCGTCATGGGCGGCGGCCCGGTGACGGTGCTGGAAACGGCGGAGGAAAAACGGGCGGGCCTCCTGGCCATTTTGGCCCATGTCACCGGGCGGGAGCAATGGGACATCGGCGCGGCGGCCCTGGAAAACACCCAGGTGTTCCGCCTGGACGCGGAGGAGCTGACCTGCAAGGTCCACCCGTGAGAAAGGAGCAAAACCATGCAGATTTTTCCAGCTATTGACCTCCGGGGCGGGCAGGTGGTCCGCCTCTGCCAGGGGGATTACGACCGGGAGACCGTCTACGGCACAGACCCCTGCGCCCAGGCCCGGGAATTCATTTCCGCCGGGGCCCGATACCTCCATGTGGTGGATTTGGACGGCGCCCGGGACGGGACCCTGGCCAACTTCGACAGCATCGCCGCCATCGCGAAGCAGGGCGGGCTGACCATCGAGGTGGGCGGCGGCATCCGCACGGAGGAGCGCGTCCGCCGGTATCTGGACCTGGGGGTGGGCCGCTGCATTTTGGGCACCATCGCCGTGAAGGACTTTGACTTTACCGCCCGCATGGCTCAAACCTATGGGGACCAAATTGCCGTCGGCGTGGACGCCCGGGACGGCTATGTGGCCGTCAACGGCTGGAAGGAACTTTCCCGGGAAAAGGGGGTGGACTTCTGCCGCCGCCTCCGGGACGCGGGGGTGCGGACCGTTATCTACACCGACATCAGCCGGGACGGCGCGGGCCGGGGGACCAACCTGGAGCTCTACGAGGAGCTGGTCCAAATCGAGGGCCTGGATGTCACCGCCTCCGGCGGCGTCGGCACCCTGGAGGAGCTGCGGCGGCTGGAGGAAATGGGAATCCGCGCGGCCATCCTGGGCAAGGCCCTGTACGACGGGCGGCTGGACCTGCGGACCGTCGTGGAGGAGGTGGGGGCGTGTTAGCCAAGCGGATCATCCCCTGCCTGGACGTGCGGGACGGACGGGTGGTGAAGGGGACCAACTTCGAGGGGCTCCGGGACATGGCGGACCCGGTGGAGCTGGCCCGGTTCTACAACGACTCCGGGGCCGACGAGCTGGTGTTCTATGACATCACCGCCTCCGCCGAGGGGCGGGGGCTGTTTACGGACATCCTCCGCCGGGTGGCCTCCGAGATCTTCATTCCCCTCACCGTGGGGGGCGGCATCCGGGGGCTGGAGGATTTCGACCGGGTGCTGAAATGCGGCGCGGACAAGGTCAGCGTCAACTCCGGGGCCATCGCGGACCCCTCCATCATCGCCGCGGCGGCGAAACGCTACGGGGACCAGTGCGTGGTCCTCAGCATGGACGTGAAGCGGGTGGACGGGACCTTCCGCCTCTTCGCCAAAGGGGGCCGGGAGGATACCGGCATCGACGCCATGGAATGGGCTGTCCGGGGCGTGGGAGACGGCGCGGGGGAAATCGTGCTGAACTCCATCGACACCGACGGGGTGAAGGGCGGCTTTGACCTGGAGATGCTGGACGCCCTGGCGGCCCGGGTGCATGTGCCCATCATCGCCAGCGGCGGGGCGGGGAGCAGGGAGCACTTCGCGGAGCTCTTCACCCATTCCGGCGTGGACGCGGGGCTGGCGGCTTCCATTTTTCACACAAAGCAAGTGGACATCAAGGACCTGAAACGCTTTCTCCGCGGCAGAGGCGTGGAGATGCGGCTATAAAAATTTGGGGAAGGAGCTTTATAAAATGGACAGTGAGATTCGCTGGTGGTTTCCAGGGTTCGAGGCGGGGCTGGCGGCCCTGCCGAAGGAGGAGCGGGGAACGCTGCTTCGCAGCTGTGCGGAAAACTGCCTTCAGATGGGGATGCTGGATTTTTACCGAGGGGTGCATGAGCGCACCGGTGGGGAGATTGACGCGTTTTTCCAGGCCCTGGGAGAGATGGGGGGCCTGGGTACGGAGATCGTACGGCCGGGGAAGGAGTTCTGGCTGATTTTCCACCAGTGCACCTGCTCCCTCCACACTCAGGGCTACATCAATTCCTGTCTGCTGTGCGAGTGCTCCCGTCAGAGCGTGCTGCACATTCTCCGGGAGCTGTGGCCGGAGCGGAGCTTTATTGTGGACCCGGAGGGCACCATTCTGAACGGCGCCCAGGACTGCCGGTTCCACATCATAGAGCGGGAGGAGGCGTGACTTGGATTTGAAGTTCGACGAGCGGGGCCTGATTCCCGCCATTGTCCAGGACCACTACACCAAGGAGGTCCTGACCCTGGCCTACATGAACGCCGAGAGCCTGGCCATCACCATTGACGAGCGGCGCACCTGTTTCTGGAGCCGGAGCCGCCGGGAGCTCTGGCGGAAGGGGGAGACCAGCGGGAACCGCCAGCATGTGGTCTCCATCACCGCCGACTGCGACGGCGACGCCCTGGTGGTGGAGGT
This sequence comes from uncultured Oscillibacter sp., assembly GCF_950073225.1. Taxonomy (NCBI): domain Bacteria; kingdom Bacillati; phylum Bacillota; class Clostridia; order Eubacteriales; family Oscillospiraceae; genus Oscillibacter; species uncultured Oscillibacter sp. The sequence goes on along the minus strand of NZ_CATMPS010000017.1, from coordinate 5,990 downwards.
GGTGAAGGACGGCCCCGCCTGCCACACCGGGGCGGAGAGCTGCTTTTTCAACGAGCTCTACCTCTCCGACGAGCTGAAGCGGTTCAGCTATGAGGGCCTGTACCGCCTCATTGCCGGGCGGAAGACCAGCCCCAAGGAGGGAAGCTACACCACCTATCTGTTTGAAAAGGGCTTGGATAAGATCCTCAAGAAGGTGGGAGAGGAGTGTACCGAGGTCATCATCGCCGGGCGGAAGGAGGACAGAGAGGAGACGGTCTATGAGATCGCCGATCTCTGCTACCATGTGATGGTGCTGATGGTCCAGATGGGCATTACCGTGGAGGATGTCACCCGGGAGCTGGAAAAGCGCCATGTGGTGGACCACAAGGTGAAGCAGGAACGGATGCAATGAGGGGGGCGTTCTGTTCGGTGCACACCCACTCCAGAATGTGCGACGGAAAGAACACCCTGGCGGAGATGGCCCGGGCGGCGTTTGAGGCCGGGGCGGTCTCCTTCGGGGCCTCGGGCCACAGCCACACGCCCCTGCCGGAGGACGAGGGCGAGGTCCTCCCGGCGGACATGACGGCCTACCGGGCGGAAGTCCTCCGCCTCCGGGAGGAATATGCCGGGCGGATGGACGTGCTGCTGGGCATTGAGCTGGATAACCTGGCCGATGTGACGGCGGAGGGCTTTGACTACTGGATCGGCAGCGCCCACCATATGCGGGATCGGGAGGGCGGCTGGCACGCGGTGGACTGGGACCGGGAGACGCTGGAGCGGTGCTTCCGGGAGGACTTTTCGGGTCGGTTCCGGATGATGGCGGAGTCTTATTATGACGAGGTCCGCCGCATGGCGGAGCGGAAGCCCGACATCCTGGGCCATGTGGACCTGATTGCCAAGTTCAACGAGGCCGGGCGCTTTTTCGATGAGACGGACCCCGCCTATCAAGCCGCCGCCTTGGAGGCCCTCCACGCCGCGGACCCAAAAGAGACGCTGCTGGAGATCAACACCGGGGCCATGTCCCGGGGCTATCGGAGCGTCCCCTATCCGGCCCTGTTTCTTTTAAAGGAATGGCGGGCCATGGGCGGAAAAATCATCCTCACCGCCGACGCACACAGCGCGGACGCCATCGTCTATGGCTACGCCCAGGCGGCGGAGCTTGGAAGGGCGGCGGGCTTTGCGCGCTCCGTGCTGCCGGTTCTGGCGGGCCGGGAGGAGCGGCCGCTGGATATTTGAGACAAGAAAACGACGCGAAACTGCCGTTTGGCGGTTTCCGCGTCGTTTTTGTGCGTTTAAACAAGGACTCCCCCCCGCCGTCTTCCACCACGGCGAGGAGAAAGTCCCTGTTGTGCTATTATGCGTTAGGTTTGGTCTTCCCCGCCCGGCGCATACCCGATGGGGCGGGTCGGAGTTTGTGCCCCGGCCCTGGTCCGCTGAAAAGGGCAACGCCTCAGGAGGCGTTCACACGGGACAGCTCCTTCATACATCTGGGGCAGACGCTCTTGCCTTTGAAGAGCGTAATGTCCTTGGTGGCGTCGCAAAAAATACAGCTGGGTTTGTACTTTTTGAGTATAACGGACGAGCCTTCCACATAGATTTCCAATGCGTCGCGCTCGGCGATGTCCAAGGTGCGCCGCATCTCAATGGGAAGCACAATCCTGCCCAACTCATCCACCTTTCTTACGATTCCAGTCGATTTCACAGCTCTCCTCCTTTCCCTATGTCCGCGGTATCTTCCAACAGGTGGTGTAACCTTATCACACATGTGTGGAGTTTGTCAATTCTTTCCTGGAAAAAATTAAGAAGATATTCATAATTTGGAGAAAAAAGTAATAATTTGGAGGGAAAATATGGAAATGGCATGGGTCTGGACAGGGATGGTCACGCTGTCATTAGCCTTTGGGCTCCTCACGGGGAACCTGGACGCGGTGGCGAACGCGGCGCTGGAGGGGGCCCGGTCCGCCGTGGAGCTGAGCCTGGCCATGGCGGGGGTGCTGTGCCTGTGGAGCGGCGTCATGGAGATCATGAACGCCTGCGGCCTCTCGGCGGGGCTGGCGCGGCTGTTCCGGCCTCTTCTGCGGAGGCTCCTGCCCAAAGCCAGCAGGGACCCGGAGACCCTGGCGGCGGTGTCCGCCAACGTCTCGGCGAATCTGCTGGGCTTGGGCAACGCCGCCACGCCCCTGGGAATACGGGCGGCCCGGAGGATGGCCAGGGGCTGCGGCGGCATAGCGAGCGACGAGCTGTGCCGTCTGGTGGTGCTGAACACCGCTTCCATTCAACTGATTCCGGCCACCATCGCCTCGGTCCGGGCCGCCGCCGGATGTGAAACGCCCTTCGACATCCTGCCGGCGGTGTGGCTGGCCTCCGTCCTGTCGGTGGCGGCGGGATTGACGGCGGAAAGGCTGCTGTCTCACGGGAGGCGGCGCGTATGAGCCTCAGCTCGCTGGTGATTCCCGTGCTGCTGGCCGGAGTAGCGGTATACGGCCTGGGCAAGCGGGTGGACGTGTATGCCGCCCTGACCCATGGGGCGGAGGAGGGCTTGTCCGTGCTGCTGCGCATCGTCCCGGCGCTGGTGGGCCTGCTGACGGCGGTGAGCATGTTCCGGGCCTCCGGGGCCATGGAGTGGCTGTCCGGGCTGTTCGCCCCGGCGCTGGACCTGCTGGGCATTCCGCCGGAGACCGCGCCGCTGATGCTGGTGCGGCCGGTGTCCGGGAACGGGGCCCTGGCGGTGGCCAGCGATCTGATGGCTGTCCACGGGCCGGACAGCTACGTGGGCCGGGTGGCGGCGGTGATGCTGGGCAGCACGGAGACCACCTTTTACACCATCGCGGTCTATTTCGGCTCCGCCGGGATTACCAAGACAAGGCACACCGTCCCCGCCGCCCTGGCGGCGGACCTGACGGGCTTCGCGGCGGCGGCGCTGGCGGTGCGGCTGTTTTTCGGGAGCTGAGGCCGGTGTTCTCTATTATTCATAATTATTCATAGGATGCCGTCAGGCGGGTGAAAGCCGCGGCGTGGACCGGAAACGGCGGAGGGCCCAGCCCTCCGCCGTTTCTGGCCTTATGACAGAATGTCCAGTTCTTTATAGTTGGCTGTCCGCTCAGCCACGGCCTCCCAGGAGGGACCGGAGCAGACGAATTCGTAATCGCTCCAAATGCGCTCCAGCTCCGCCTTGATCGGAGGGACCTCCTCCAGCTGCTCCGCGCCGGTGCGGACGTAGTAATCCGGCAGCAGGGCCCCCGTGATGATTCCCGTCTCCGGGGCTGGAGGCTCCTGCCCCTGGAGCCGAGCACAGGCCATGTCCAGAATCCCGCTGAGAAAGGCGTCTATTTCCAGATGAACGCCCATCATGCCGTTCAGGTCAAAGACTTGGAAGGGCATGCCGCCGGGGACGGCAATTTCACTCCCCATCCCCCAGAACGCCGGATCGTCCCCAAGCTCATAGAGCGCGCCGCTGAGGTCCTTTAGGCTGTTGAAAACATCTTCCGGCGGAGGAGCCTGGAAGGCGTTCAGTACAGTGTCCACAGCCCAGTCCAGCCGCGCCAAAGACCCGCAGCCGGGAAGAACGGACAGCCGGTTCCCCAGCTTTGCCAGCCGGGCCAGGGAAAGCAGCCCCCAGACTCGGACCCGGATATCCCCCAGGCCTTCCGCCTTTTCCTCCACTTGCGCGGGAATGTCGTTATAAAGGATATGCGTATCTTCCAGCTGCCCAATGCGGCTGGAGCAGTCGTCCGCAAGCTGCTCTCCTACCTTGTCATAAACCTCATCCCGGGCGCTGTAAATGGTGTCCGCCCGGTGGAGCCAGAGCTGCGCATGGTTCCGGTCCCCGCGGTCCATAGCGGCGGTTCCCAAGGCGTAGTAGGCCCTGCACAAGCCGGCCCAATCCCGCTTTTTTTGGCACTCCGCCAGCTGTTCCGCAGGGGCGGCGCCTCCCTTTTTTCCAAATAGCTTGAACATGTAAACCGCATCCTCCCGTATTTAATTAGCTGCCACAAATATAGTACCTTCAAGTCCGAAAGTCAAGGCTGCTTTTCGCCGGAAATAACCTGGGCAAGTTGTATATTGAAAATGGACAGTCGAACAAAGCGGTTTGAATCAAATTCATTATTTCCGAGCTTTGAGCTCGAAAATAATAACTTCCGGCATCGTATTACAGAGGAAACAATAGAGGCGGTATTTCGGTGGATTTTAGATGAGGCAGAGAGCGCGGGAGCGCTGTCCCTGGCGGAAGTGAACGCAGACCGGGAAGCGTATGGGAAGAAGCTGCTTGATGAGGGGGACGGACCTCCAAAGACTGGCGGAAAGAAGCGGGACAACACCTCGAAAAAGAAACTGGCGCGGCGGAAGAAAGCGGCGAAAGGGCAAAAACGGTGACGGTATCTACCACAGACCCGGAGTGTGGGCTGTTTCACAAAGGAGAGCATAAGCGGTGCTCTGCCTACGAATCTCACAGTGCCTGCGACAAGAACGGCTGTGTACTGGAGGCTGTGGTTACCCCCCCGGCAATGTCTACAACGGCGTGGCGTTTGATGATGTCTACAACAAATTGACCCAGGCCTTTCCCGAGGCAGAGACCGTGGTGGCAGACGCTGCCTGCAAGACCCCGCACATCTGCAGGAAAGTGTTTGATGATGGCCGGGTGCTGTCCACTGCTTACAAGCGTCCCATGACCCGAAAGGGCGGACATGCCAGTTTCTTTTCTGTCAACGCCAAAGCACTTTGTAAATTTGTCATTTGGTTATGGAGATCGTCAATGTATTCTTGCACCATGAAACGGCGTTGTAAAATTGTCTTTCCACCCTGCGTCAGCAATAGGATATACTCACGAATGGACCGGATAGGCACATTAGCCATGCGCAAGCACTGTACCATCTTTATCCACTCAATATCCGTATCAGAGTATTGCCTATATTTCTGCTCTGTTCTTTTAATCGCTGGAAGCAGCTGTTCCTTTTCATAGTAATGCAGGGTTGCTGTGGTAAGTCCTGTCATTTTTGCCGCCTCTTTTGCTGAGTACATCTCAAATCCGCCTTTCATCATTTAGGATAAACTATGAAGTGCGCTTCAAAGCACGATAAAATTATACCATCAGGGCAAAATTTTTTGAAGGGACAAAATGTGAATAAAGAGAAAAATCCCGACGCTACCAAAGCGCCGGGATTGTCAGCAGTCCGTTTCGTATTATGATTTTGTGGTCTTGTCCATATCAGGTACTCCTCCGGCCCGACCGGGCGTATTATCAACGCCGCTCCCGGCATGTATTTCCTGGGAGCCGACCTTATCGGTCTTCCCGCTCATGCGGGCAACGAGCCGGAAAAGGGCATTGACGCCGCAAAGATCATGTGCGACATGCTGTCCTCCCTCCGGCAGGGGCGGCTGGATGAGCTGACCACCGCTAATTTCCCCATTCTATCCACCAGCTCCCGCACCCGTAACGTGGTGTGTGACCACGCCTCTTTCCGGGGCGAGGCCCGCAGCCGGGAGTTCCGGTGCTTGGAGGAGTACGTGTCCTACTTCAAGGATCACTGCCTTCGCATGGCGGCGGAGAAGGGTGCGAAAATCTGCGTGGAAATCGAGGAAGTTTTCCGTCCCTTCCATATCGGCGAGGAACAGGAGGTCCTCCGCTTGGCTCGGCGAGCCTGCGGGGCTGTGGGACTGGAATGCCTGGTGGAGCCCGGAGGAGGCGGCATGGACGCAAATGTCTTTAATGCTAAAGGCATTTCCTCTGTGGGCGTCGCCACCGGATATTATAAAAACCATACAAAAGAAGAATACCTGGTGCTGGAAGACTTTTACCGCGCCGGTGAGCTGGCTGCGGCAATGATTCAACTCTATGGGGAGGCGGACTGAGGTTCCTTCCCCGCAGTCAAAACTGGGAAACACCGTCCGCCAGCCGTGTACTCTCTCCGCGGCGACCGGGGTTTCCAATATATACTGGCGAAAGCCAAACTTGGAGGTAACTCAAAATGGACAAGAACGCGAAGCACTATCCCCTGAATGTGACCATGCCC
>NZ_CATMPS010000016.1:0-64183 GCF_950073225.1 uncultured Oscillibacter sp. | reverse complement strand
CACGCCTCATCGGCGGAACGTTTGCTATTCTAGCACGTTCATCTCCGTTTGTCAAGCACTTTTTTGAGATTTTTTTCATCTCGTTTCGTGCCTGCCGCCGGGCCTCACGTTTTAGAATTTAGCTTTGTTATTCTATCACGCCGTTTCCGGTTTGTCAAGTGTTTTTTTTCGGAAACTTTTCAAGTCCGAACCGCAAACCCTTGCGCCCCAGCCGCCGTGTCAGACAGCTTTGTTAGATTACCACGCCCCTCCTTGTTTGTCAAGCGGTTTTTGACTTTTTTTCTCCTTTTTTGTAAAATACCGGCGAAACGCTTATAACCCGGTATGACCTCTGTGCAGTTCTTACAACGCCGTCCGCTTCCGCCCAAAGCAGCAGGCCGGTTTCCCGAAAGAAACCGGCCTGTGGGCGATCGTTTTTATTCCAAGGGCCCCGACACCACTACCAAGAAGGGCCCCTCCTCTTCCTCCGGCAGTTCCTCCTGCCGGTTCAGGGCTTCCAGCAGCGCCCTGTACTCTTCCCCATTCAGCTCATAACGCCATTCCACCGCGCTTTCCCATATTGGGGCGAATCCGTCCAGCAGTTCTCCCGCCTCTTCCCGGGTCAGATACAGCGTCTTCTCCGAGGCGGGGGGGCAGACGTGGAATTGCTCATCGTCCATCGCCGCCTCCGGGGCCGCTTCCGCCAGGGCCGCCTTCAGCGTCACTTCGTCGTTATAAAGCTCCGCCGCCTTCGACCGCGCTGCGGGGGCCGCCCGGACCGCTTCCTCCGGCATGTCCTCCGACGGGTCTTCCTTTGGTTCCGGAGCCGCCTGGGGGGCGATTCCCCCCCCTTCGCTTTCGATGACGCCGGTTATATCACAGGCGGCGTTCCCGGCAGGCGCGGCAGTATCTCCGCCGGGGCCGGTCCGCACCAAGACGACCAGGGCGCAGCAAGCCGCCAGGGCCGCCGCCGTGCCCAGCCAGCGCCGGACTCCCCGCCGCTTCATCTCCACAATTTTCCGCTCCCTGCCGGACGCCTCCCGGACCCGCTCCATCACGCCGCCGGCAAAGCCCTCCGGCACAACCGTCTCTTCCGCGTCCGGGAAGCACGCCCGGATGGCCAGCGCGTCGTCCACATAAGCTTGGCACCCGGGACACCCCGTCAGGTGATCCCCCACCCGTTTCATGTCCTCCGGCGCCAGCTCTCCGTCCACAAACAGGTCCAACAGGGCCGCGTATTCCTCACAGTATTTCATGAACGGCCCTCCTTTCCTGTCTCTTTAGACGGAGGCGGCGGAGAAAAGTTCCCCCGCGCCAGCAAAAAACTTCGCAGCTTTTTCCGCCCCCGGCTGATGCGGGACTTTACCGTCCCGATGTCCAGCTCCAGGGCCTTCCCAATCTCGTCATAGCGCAGCTGCTGGATCTCCCGCAGCACCAGCGCCGCCCGGTATTCCGGCGGCAGCGCCCGGAGCCCCTCCTCGATCTGCTCCCGCAGCTCCCGGCGCTCCGCCTCCTCCTGGGGGGACGGGATCGAAGCCGGAATATCCAGATTCAAATCCTCATCATCCAAGGATGCGTCCGCCTGCCGTTTCCCCTCCCGCCGGAGCAGGTCCACACAGGCGTTGGAGGCCAGCCGGTAGAGCCAGGTGGAAAAGCTGCTGTCCCCCCGGAAGCTCTTCAGTCCCTGCCAGGCCGCGAAAAACGCCTCCTGGGCGGCCTCGGCGGCGTCCTCCGGGTTCCGGCACATCCGCAGGGTCAGGGCCAGGACCCGTTTTTCATAGAGCCTCACCAGCTCCTCGAATGCCCCCTGGTCCCCCTCCCGGGCGGCGGCGATCCACCTTTGTTCCCGCAAGTCCGTCATAGCCGCCCCCCCTGTCCGTCCCGCAGGTCCCGCTTAATCCCCCGGGTCACCCGGTACACATCTTCTAATGTGTTCATCTGGACAATCTGCTCCTTATAATAATTGGCGTAGGGCACGCCCTTGAGATACCAGCAGTAATGCCGCCGGGCCTCCAGAACGGCCAACCGCTCTCCTTTATACTCCGCCGCCAGCTCGAACTGCCGCACCGCCAAATCGCACCGCTCCGCCAGGGGCGGCGGGGGCGGGACGGGCTCGCCCTCCAGCAGGGCCTTGGCCTGCCGGAAGAGCCACGGGTTTCCAAAACACCCCCGGCCAATCATGGCCATGTCCGCCTTGGTGTGCTGTAAAATGCGGGCCGCGTCCTCCGGCTTCCAGATGTCCCCGTTGGCGATGACGGGAATCGCCACGGCCTCTTTGACGGCCCGGATGCAGTTCCAGTCCGCCTGCCCGCCGTAGACCTGGGCCCGGGTCCGGCCATGGACCGCCACGGCGGAGGCTCCGGCCTCCTCCAGAACCTGGGCGAACTCCACGCAGTTGCAGCTTCCCAGGTCCCAGCCCCGGCGAAACTTCGCCGTCACCGGAACGGAGGGAAGCGCCCTCACCACGGCCTCCACAATGCGCCCCGCCTTCTCCGGGTCCTTCATCAGGGCCGCGCCGTCGCCGTTGTTGACAATTTTCCCCATGGGGCAGCCCATGTTGATATCCAGGATATCCGCCCCGGTGTACTCCATGGCGATTTGGGCGGCCTCCGCCATGCACACCGGGTCGCTGCCGAAGATCTGAACGGCGGCGGGGTGCTCCCCCGGAAACTGCCGCAGAAGGGAAAAGGTCTTCTTATCCTTATAGCAAAGGGCCTTGGAGGAGATCAGCTCCGTGCAGGTATAGCCCGCCCCCAGCTCCGCGCAGATCCGGCGGAAGGCCGCGTCGGTGACGCCGGCCATGGGGGCCAGCGCCAGCTTCGAGGGGATGGACACGTTTCCAATGTTCATAAGCCGGGCTCCTCTCTTCCGGAAGTTGTTTTGCCCTCGTATCATAGCATGATTTTTTAAAAATGTCTACGGCGGGGTTTTTCCAAAAAGACGGGAGCGGCTGTCCGCCGCCCCCGCCCGTTTCTCAAGCCTGCCGCCGCTGTTTCTGCCGTTTGTCAATCGCGCCCAGCGAGGACTCCCCCGCAAAGCGAAACAGCACATCGCGCATCACCTGCTCCGCCGTCCTGCCCGCGCCGCTTCCTACCTTTTTATAGAATTCATACAGGTAGTCCTCTATTTCGATCGAAGCCTTTCTCAATTCCATCACCTCCTTGCAATTTCCAGATAAAGGTATTATACATGCTATTAACATGTAATTCAATGTTTTTATCCCATTCCCAATAATTTCCTCAAATGCTATCATAATAGCGTCGAGGGGGTGACGGCTGTTTATGGATAGAAATAAGGAAGAATTCCGGGAGGAATTTCGTCTTTTGGGCTTGCGTATCGCCTATTATCGGCGGAAACTCGGCCTGACCCAGGATGAATTAGCCGACCAGCTCGGGTGCAGTTGGAGCTTCCTCAGCCAGCTAGAGGCCAATAACGGCAAGCGCATTCACGCGCCATCCCTCCTTCTGCTGTTCCGCATGGCCAAGCTCTTCGACATCCCCGTCACAAAATTATTTGAGGACTAATCCGCCGCCGGTTTCCGGCGGCATTTTTCTTTGCCGCATCCCCGGCGATCCCATTCCGCCCCTTATTCCGTTACCGTTTTGTAACCTTTTCCCGTTCCTTTCCTGAATCTTTTCCCGTCAATTCTTGTCCAATCGGGTCTAAAGTGGGGATAATCATGCTCCCAGAGCCCAAAAGGCTTGACAAAAGTGGGGATGAGGTGTATACTAAGCGCAGTTTTCCACTGGTAACAAAAGTTACAAGCCGTCTTTTCGCACGGGGCGGCCGCCCAATACTCCCCCGCGGGGACCGACACGGCGCTCCTCCGCCCCCTTCCGGGCGCGGTCCGGGGCCAAGGCTTTTTCAAAAGTCTGCCGTGAAATTACCTTATAGGAGGGTATCCAAGTGAACACCGACCAACGACCAAGCCTATTATACAGCCTGTGCAGGCGCGGCGGCATGCTGCTGTTCTGCCTGCTCGTCGCCACCGTCACCGGCCTTTCCGCCACCGGCTGGGCCGACTCCCTGTTTCTCATCACCGGGACGGAGGACGAGGCCGCCATCATCCTGGACCCCCAGCAGAAGGAGGCCCCGGACCTCTCTTCCCAAATGGTCTACGTCTCCAACGGCAGCCGGGGCTACGACATCACCTTGCAGGAAGACACCACCGTCACCGTCCGGCATGAGGGCTCCGCCGTCACCGTCCAGTCCCACAAGGAGAGCGTCTCCTCCCTGCTGGGCCGTCTCCACATCTACCCCAGCCCCCTGGAGATGATCGGCGTGAAGCTGTCGGAGAACAGCGTGGAGGTAAACGTCGCCTCCGAGCTGACCTATTACGATTACGTTACCGAGACCGCCCCCTTCTCCACCCAGCGGGTCGCCAACCCCGACATGCTGGAGGGCGAGGAGAAGGTGGTCCAGGAGGGGGCCGACGGCGTGCGCTCCTCTGTCTACGAGGTGGTCTGGTCCAACGGAGCCCAGCTCTCCCGCCAGTTTGTGGAGGAGCTGGACACCACCGCCGTGGACAAAATTGTGGAGTACGGCACCGCCAAGCCCAAGCCCAAGCCCTCCGAGGCCAAACAGGACCCGGACGGCATCCTGGCGGAGCACGGCGAAACCGGTGGAGGCATTGCCAACGTCTCCGAAAACGCCGACGGCAGCGGCACCTTGACCTTAAAGGACGGCACGGTGCTGAATTACTCCGGCGTCCGCTCCATGACCGCCACGGCCTACACCACGGGGCACGGCGGCGTGGGCACCCGCACCGCCAGCGGCACCGCCGTCCACGTAGGCTCCGTGGCCGTGGACAAGAGCGTCATCCCCCTGGGCACCCGGATGTATATCGTTGCCGGCGGAAACGTGGTTTACGGCCTGGCCGTGGCCGAGGATACCGGCGTCAAGGGCAGCAAGATAGACCTCTACTACGACACCTATGAGGAGTGCATCCAATTCGGCCGCCGCTCCTGCACCGTCTATATTCTGGAGTAACTTTTTCAGGAGGCTCCCGGCGAAAAGCCGGGAGCCCTCTCTCTTTCCCGAACCTTTTTGCGAAACCATCCCAAGCCGGGGGCGGAATTTTTCTGGGAACTGTCAATTTTGTCAATTGCGGTCCGGCCCGGAAACAGATACAATAGGTATGACCTATTCCGCCGGAGGTCCGGACTCCTTCCCGGAATCTTCATGATATCGAGGTGCATGGAATGAACACTCACACATCCCATACCAAGGCCATCCGCGCCCAGCTTCTGGCCGCCATGCGTACCGGCGAGTACGCCCAGCAGGAGCGTCTGCCCCGGGAGAGCGTTCTCTGCGTGAAGCTGGGCATCAGCCGCACCCAGCTGCGGGACATTCTGGCCTCCCTGGAGCGGGAGGGCTTCATCACCCGCCGCCACGGCGTGGGCACCGTCATCAACCGCCATGTGCTGGACGTACACACCCGGATGGACATCGAGGTGGAGTTCCTGGACATGATCCGGCAAAACGGCTTTACCCCGGCGGTGGCCTCCATCCGCTCCTGGGAGGAGCCGGCGGACGAAAAAACCGCCGCCCAGCTCCAGCTTCCGGAGGGGACCCCCATGCTCCGGGTCTCCCGCCTCTGCACCGCCGACGGCCGCCCCGCCATTTACTGCGAGGACGTCATTGAAAAGGCCCTCATCCGGGAGGACTACACGGAAGAGGACTTAAAGCCCCCCATCTTCCACTTCCTCCAGCGCTCCTGCGGCATTTTCCCCTACCTGGATTTGACGGACCTCCGGGCCGTCCCGGCGGACGAGAAGCTGGCGGAGGTTCTCCAGGTTCCCCTGGGCGCGCCCCTGCTGTATATGGAAGAGGTGGACTTCGACATCGACGGCAAGCCGGTGTTCTGCTCCGCCGAATACTTCGCCGACGGCATTTTCCGCCACACGGTTCTGCGAAAGAAACTGTAATTTGCAATTTGAAGGGAGACTTCACCATGAAAAAAGTAGCTGTGCTCATGGGTTCCGATTCCGACTGGCCGGTGGTCCGGTCCGCCTGCGCCCAGCTGGACGCCTTCGGCATCCCCTACGAGGCCCATATTATGAGCGCCCACCGCAGTCCCGCCCAGGTGGCGGAGTTCGCCTCCTACGCCCGGAAGAACGGCTTCGGCGTCATCATCTGCGCCGCCGGCATGGCCGCCCATCTTGCGGGGGCCGTGGCCGCCAACACCACCCTGCCCGTCATCGGCATCCCCATGAAGGGGGGCGCCCTGGACGGGCTGGACGCTTTATTAGCCACCGTGCAGATGCCCAGCGGCGTCCCCGTGGCCACCGTGGCCCTGAACGGGGCCAAGAACGCCGCCGTCCTGGCCGCCCAGATTCTGGCGGTGGAGGACAAAAACCTCGCCGCCTGGCTGGACGCCGCCCGCCGGGACATGGCCGCTCAAATCGAGGAAAAGGACGCCGCCTTACAGACGGAAATCTGACCCGTTCTCAATCAATTTCTATCTTACTTGACGGAGGAATTCGACATGCAAAAGCTGGAGCAGCTCTACGAGGGAAAGGCCAAGAAGGTCTTCAAAACCGACGACCCGAACCTGTACATCGTGGACTACAAGGACGACGCCACCGCCTTCAACGGCCTGAAAAAAGGCACCATCGCGGGCAAAGGCGTCATCAACAACCAAATGACCAACCGCTTCATGGCAAGGCTTGAAAAGGCCGGGGTCCCCACCCACTTCGTGGAGGAGCTCAGCCAGCGGGAAACCGTGGTCAAAAAAGTCTCCATCGTCCCCCTGGAGGTCATTATCCGCAACATCTCCGCCGGGTCCTTCGCCAAGCGCTACGGCGTGGAGGAGGGCATCGTCTTCGACGCGCCCACCATCGAGTTCTCCTATAAAAACGACGATTTGGGGGACCCCCTGCTGAACGAGTACCACGCCCTGGCCCTGAAGCTGGCCACAAAAGAGGAAATCGAAACCATCAAGCGCTACGCCTTCCAGGTCAACGACTTCCTCAAGGACTTCTGGGCCTCCTGCGGCGTGACCCTGGTGGACTTCAAGCTGGAATTCGGCCGTTTGGACGACGGAACCATCGTCCTGGCGGACGAGATCAGCCCCGACACCTGCCGCCTCTGGGACTCCAAGACCCATGAAAAGCTGGACAAGGACCGCTTCCGCCGGGATCTTGGCGGTGTGGAGGACGCCTACACCGAGGTCATGCGCCGGATGAACGAGGCGCTGTAAGTGGGTATCATCGGGGGGCCGGACGGCCCCACCGCGATTTTTGTCTCCACCACCCCCGCCGGGATCGCCGCCTTAGCGCTCCTGGCCGCGGCGGCGCTGGGGGCTGTACTTTGGATATTCCTGCGCAAGCGTAAAAAATAAGGAGGCTGCGAATGGGCGGATTTTTTGGCGCGATTTCAAAACGGGACGTGGTGCTGGACGTGTTCTTCGGCACGGACTACCACTCCCACCTGGGCACCCGCCGGGGCGGCATGGCCGTCTATGACGGGGACCGAACCGGCTTTCACCGGCAAATCCACAACATTGAGAACACCCCCTTCCGCACCAAGTTCGAGAAGGATCTGGCCGGATTCCGGGGCTGCTCCGGCATCGGCTGCATCAGCGACACGGACCCCCAGCCCCTGCTGATGCGCTCCCACCTGGGGCTGTACGCCATCTCCACCGTGGGCATCATCCAGAACGCCGAGGCCCTGGTGGACCGCTACTTCTCCGACCACGGCCACCAGTTCATGGCCATGAGCTCCGGCAAGGTCAACGCCACGGAGCTGGTGGCCTCCCTCATCAACCAGAAGGACGACCTGGTCACCGGCATCCGTTACGCCCAGGAGCAGATCGAGGGCTCCATGACCATCCTCATCCTCACAACCGAGGGCATCTACGCCGCCCGGGACCGCCTGGGCCGCCTGCCGGTGCTCATCGGCCAGAGCGGGGAGGGCTGCTGCGTCTCCTTCGAGTCCTTCGCCTACCACAAGCTGGGCTATCAGGACGCCTATGAGCTGGGCCCCCAGGAGATTGTGAAAATTACCCCCGAAGGCTGGGAGACCCTCTCCCCCGCGGGGAAGGACATGCGCATCTGCGCCTTTCTCTGGACCTACTACGGCTATCCCAATTCCTGCTACGAGGGGATGAATGTGGAGGTCATGCGCTACCGCAACGGCGAGATCATGGCCCGGGACGAGGTCCAGCGGGGCCAGCTCCCGAAGGTGGACTACGTGGCGGGGGTCCCGGACTCCGGCGTCCCCCACGCCATCGGCTTCGCCAACCGCAGCGGCAAGCCCTTCGCCCGGCCCTTCGTGAAGTACACCCCCACCTGGCCCCGGTCCTTCATGCCCGAGAGCCAGGATGTGCGGAACCAGGTGGCCAAGATGAAGCAGATCCCCGTCCCGGAGCTCATCAAGGGCAAGAAGCTCCTCTTCGTGGACGACTCCATCGTCCGGGGCACCCAGCTCCGGGAGACGGTGGAATTTCTCTATGAATCCGGCGCGGAGGAGGTTCACATGCGCTCCGCCTGTCCCCCCATCATGTACGGCTGCAAGTACCTGAACTTCTCCCGGAGCAATTCCGACATGGAGCTTCTCAGCCGGAAGACCGTCCAGGCCCTGGAGGGGGACGCGGGACAGGAGCACCTGGCGGAGTACGCCGACGCCTCCACGGAGCGGGGGCGGTGTATGCTCCAAACCATCTGCAAGGAGATGGGCTTCGACTCCCTGGGCTATCAATCCCTGGACGGTCTTTTAGAGGCCATCGGCATCGACAGGGACAAAATCTGTACGTACTGCTGGACGGGGAAGGAATGACAATCCGCGGAGACCGGCGCCCCCGGCGTCCCGTCCTCCGCAAATCCTTTCTTCCCCATAAACGGGCCGCCGGAGGCGGCGGCTCATACAAGGAGGTTCAACCATGGAAAACTCCCATTCCGCCGCATACGCCGCCGCCGGGGTGGACATCACCGCCGGGTACGAGGGCGTGCGGCTGATGAAGCCCTTTGTGGAGCGCACCAAAATCCCGGGGGCCGTCTCCGGCATCGGCGGCTTCGGCGGCCTCTTCGCCCCGGATTTCTCCGGCATGACGGAGCCCGTCCTGGTCTCCGGCACCGACGGCGTGGGCACCAAGCTGCGCCTGGCCCAGCTGCTGGACAAGCACGACACCATCGGCATCGACTGCGTGGCCATGTGCGTCAACGACATCATCTGCTGCGGCGCCCGGCCCCTCTTCTTCCTGGACTATATCGCCATCGGCAAAAACGAGGCGGAGAAAGTCGCCTCCATCGTCTCCGGCGTGGCGGAGGGCTGCGTCCAATCCGGCTGCGCCCTGATTGGCGGCGAGACCGCCGAGCACCCCGGCGTCATGGACCCCAACGACTATGACGTCGCGGGCTTCGCCGTGGGCATGGTGGACAAGCCCAAAATCATCGACGGAAGCCGGGTCCGGGAAGGGGACGCCCTCATCGGCCTGACCTCCTCCGGCATTCACTCCAACGGCTTTTCCCTGGTGCGGAAGGTTTTCGACATCGAGCGCACCGACCTGAAAGCCCCCATGGACGAGCTGGATGGCAAATCCTTGGGCGAGGTTCTGCTGGCCCCCACAAAAATCTATGTCAAGGCCGTCCAGGCCCTGCTGGACGGGGGAATCGGCCTCCGCGGAGCCAGCCACATCACCGGCGGCGGCTTCTTTGAAAACGTGCCCCGGATGCTGCCCAAGGGGCTGGGCGCGCGGATTGTGCCAAGCGCCATTCCCAGGCAGCCCATTTTCGACCTGATCCAAAAGCGGGGAGAGATCACGGACCACGACATGTACAACACCTTCAACATGGGCCTTGGCATGGTGCTGGCGGTACCCCCGGAACAGGCGGAGAAGGCTTTGGAGCTTTTGGCGGCGGCGGGAGAGCCGGACGCCGTCTGCGTTGGCTGCGTGTCGAAGGACTCCGGCGGCGTAACGCTTGACAACGCATGAGCAAGGCGAGAATCGCCGTCCTGGTCTCCGGCGGCGGAACGAATCTGGAGGCCCTTTTAAACGCCCAGGAGGCGGGCAGAATTCCCCATGGGGAAATCGTGCTGGTTCTCTCCAGCGCCGCCGGAGCCTATGCCCTGGAGCGGGCGAAAAACCACGGCGTGCCCGGCTTCGCCGTCCCCCGGAAGGGACGCACACAGGAGGAATTTGAGGCGGGGCTCACGGAAAAGCTCACCGCGTACCGGGCGGACATGATCGTCCTGGCGGGCTTCCTCTCCATCCTCTCGCCGGAGTTTGTGGGGCGCTGGCCGGAGCGCATTTTGAATGTCCACCCCGCCCTGATCCCCTCCTTCTGCGGCAAGGGGATGTACGGCCTGCGGGTCCACGAGGCGGCCCTTCATAAGGGCGTGAAGGTCACCGGAGCCACGGTGCACCTGGTCAATGAAATTCCCGACGGAGGACGCATCCTCCTGCAAAAGGCGGTGGAGGTGCTCCCCGGCGACACGCCGGAGGTCCTCCAGCGCCGGGTGATGGAACAAGCGGAGTGGGTGCTGCTGCCCCAGGCGGCGGAGCTTGTCGCCCAGGGCCTGGCCCGCTGACGGAAAGGAAGGTTTTACAATGGAACGCTCTCAGCTTCACGATTTCCACCCCCAGGACGGCCCCCTGGCCCGGGACATTCAGCCCCTGCTGTCCCGCTCCCGGCGGGAGCGCAGGCCCTGTGAGCGGGACGCTTTTATCGCCCTGCTTGCGGGCGTTCCCTCCCTTCGGAAGACTCCGGGCCTCCCGGAGGGTAACGGGGCGGACTGCTTCACCACCCTGCCCCTCTGCGCCACGGACGCCGGCGCCGCCCTCTGCCGGAATCACCTGAAATCCGTCTTCGGCATCACGGACAAGCAGAGCCTCCTGGCTTTCTGCGACCGGCAGTTCCACTGCCAGGACCACTACCTGGACTTTGAGGCCGTCTGGGAAGGCCGTCCCCTCTTTGACCTGGCCTCCTTAAAGCCTGACTCCGCCGGATTCTTCATCCGGATGCGGGACTTCTCCGCCCAGTTCTATCCCCTGATGGGCCATCTGGGCTATCTGGCCTGGGACATCAGCGAGCGGACGGGCCACCTCCGGGCGGCGCTGGCCTGCGGCCTTTTGACCCGGGAGGAGTTCGACGAGCTGGCCGAAGAGCAGATCGTCCAGGCCCAGGCCTTCCACAGCTGGGAGGAGTACGCCGCCAGCCTGGTCTGCGGCGCGCTGTATTGGGACTTCCGCCAGGGGACCGCCCTGCCGGATCTCCAGAAAGCCCAGCGGCTGTGGATGGATCTGGTGCGGACGCTGCTGGCCAACGACGCCGCCTGGGACAGCGGCTTCTGGTACACGCCCAGGCGGGAAAAGGAGTACCGCCTCTGGCCCTCGGAGATGAAGCTGTATCTTCCTAACTGGGAGGGGCCCAACGGCTGCTTTGTCACGGACCGCATCGCCGTGGACGGCTGTCCGGTGGGCTGGTGCTACCGGGAGGAACCGGAAACCAGCTTCCCCGACAGCGGCTGGCGCTTCTTCTCCGGCGACGAGAGCGAGGACTATATCGCCGACATCAGCCACACGGGAATCTACGACCTGAACACCGCCTGCAACCTGGACCCGGAGATCATCCCCCTGCTGACCGCCCCCTGCCGGAGCGCCTTCGTCCGGGAGAACGGGAAATTCCGCCCGGAGCCCTTTGAGCTGACAGAGGACTGACCACCATCAATACACATACAAAGGAGCGCGGACCATGAACGAGCTGGAACTGAAATACGGCTGCAACCCCAACCAGAAGCCCTCCCGCATCTTCATGAAGGACGGCGGGGACCTGCCCCTCACCGTCCTGAACGGCAAGCCCGGCTATATCAACTTCCTGGACGCCCTGAACTCCTGGCAGCTGGCCCGGGAGCTGAAGCAGGCCGCCGGCCTTCCCTCCGCCGCCAGCTTCAAGCACGTCTCCCCCGCCGGGGCCGCCGTGGGCCTGCCCCTCAGCGAGACGGACCGGAAGCTTTACTTCGTGGACCCCGGCGCGGACCTGAGCCCCATTGCCTGCGCCTACATCCGGGCCCGGGGGGCGGACCGGCTGTGCTCCTACGGCGACTGGGCGGCCCTTTCCGACGTGTGCGACGCCGCCACGGCCCAGTACCTCAAGGCCGAGGTCTCCGACGGCATCATCGCCCCCGGCTACACCGCCGAGGCCCTGGAGATTCTGAAATGTAAGAAAAAGGGCGGCTACAACGTGGTCCAAATCGACCCGGATTACACCCCCGCCCCCCAGGAGTACAAGGACGTTTTCGGCGTCACCTTCCAGCAGGGCCGGAACGAATATAAAATCGACGCTTCCCTGCTGAGCGGCATTGTCACGAAAAGCCACGTCCTCCCCGACGCGGTGAAGACGGATATGATGGTGGCCCTCATCACCCTGAAATACACCCAGTCCAACTCCGTCTGCTACGTGAAGGACGGACAGGCCATCGGCGTGGGCGCGGGCCAGCAGAGCCGCATCCACTGCACCCGCCTGGCGGGCGCCAAAGCGGACAACTGGTGGCTCCGCCAGCACCCCCAGGTCCTGGCCCTGCCCTTTTTGGAAAACATCCGCCGCCCGGACCGGGACAACGCCATCGACGTATACCTCTCCGACGAGTGGGAGGACCTGCTGGCGGACGGTGAATGGCAGCGGGTCTTCCAAGAGCGCCCCCAGCCCCTGACGGCGGCGGAGAAAAAGGCCTGGATCGCCAGGCAGAGCGGCGTCACCTGCGGCTCCGACGCGTTCTTCCCCTTCGGGGACAACGTGGAGCGGGCCCGGAAGAGCGGCGTGGAGTACATTGTCCAGCCCGGCGGCAGCATCCGGGACGACCATGTCATCCAGACCGCCGACAAATACGGCATGACCATGTGCTTCACCGGAATGCGCTTATTCCACCATTGAGGAGGCTTTCCATGAACTTACTCGTCGTCGGCGGCGGAGGCCGCGAACACGCGATCATAAAGAAATTAAAGGAAAATCCCCAGGCAGAAACCATCTACGCCCTCCCCGGCAACGGCGGCATCTCCGCCGACGCGGTGTGCGTCCCGGAGATCGGGGCCAAGGACGTCGAGCAAATCGTGCGCTTCGCCAAGTCCCATGCCATCGATTTCGCCGTGGTGGCCCCGGACGACCCCCTGGCCCTGGGCTGCGTGGACCGGCTCCACGAGGCGGGAATCCCCTGCTTCGGCCCCGAGGCCAAGGCCGCCCGTATCGAGGCCAGCAAGGTCTTTTCCAAGAACCTGATGAAGAAATACGGCATCCCCACCGCCCGGTATGAGGTCTTCGATGATCCCGCCAAGGCCCTGGCCTATTTGAAAACCGCCTCCTTCCCCATCGTGGTCAAGGCCGACGGCCTGGCCCTGGGCAAGGGCGTGCTGATCCCCCAGAATCTCCAGGAGGCGGAGGCCGCCGTGAAGTCCATTATGGAGGACAAGGCCTTCGGCGACTCCGGCAACGAAATTGTCATTGAGGAGTTCCTGACGGGCCCGGAGGTCAGCGTTCTGGCCTTCACCGACGGAACCGCCATCGCCCCCATGGTCTCCTCCATGGACCACAAGCGGGCCGGGGACGGCGACACGGGCCTGAACACCGGCGGCATGGGCACCGTGGCCCCAAACCCCTGCTACACGCCGGAGACGGCGGCGGAGTGCATGGAGAAGATTTTCCTCCCCACCCTGGCCGCCATGCGGGCGGAGGGCTGTCCCTTCAAGGGCTGTTTGTATTTTGGGCTGATGATGACCCCCGACGGGCCCAAGGTCATCGAATACAACTGCCGCTTCGGCGACCCGGAGACCCAGGTGGTCCTCCCCCTGCTGAAAACGGATCTGCTGACGGTCATGCAGGCCGTGGAGAACGAAACCCTGGGGGACCTGACGGTCGAGTGGCACGGCGGCGCCGCCGCCTGCGTCATTCTGGCCTCCGGCGGCTATCCCGGCAGCTATGAAAAGGGGAAGGAGCTCTCCATCCCGGAGGACCTCCCCGAAAACGTCACCGTCTACCACGCCGGAGACCAGCTGTCCGGCGGGAAGCTGGTGACCAGCGGCGGCCGGGTTCTGGGCGTCACCGCCGCCGGGGACACCCTGGAAGCCGCTTTGAAGGACGCCTACGCCGCCGCGAATCGCATCGGGTTCGAGGGGAAATACCTGCGGCACGACATCGGACGGCGGGCCCTCCGGGCCCTGGAGGGCTGAACATGGTAAGACGCGTATACGCAGAAAAAAAGCCCGCCCTCCGGCTGGAGGCCCAGGGGCTTTTAACGGAGCTCCGGACCATCCTGGGCGTCTCCGCCCTCACCGGCCTCCGGCTGGTGAACCGCTACGACGTGGAAAACCTTTCGGAGGAGGTCTTCCAAAGGGCCAAGTCCATCGTCTTCTCCGAACCCCAGGTGGACCTCATTTATGAGGAGAGCTTCCCCCTGCCGGAGGGCCCCCACGCCGTCCTGGCGGTGGAGGCCCTGCCGGGGCAGTTCGACCAGCGGGCGGACTCCGCCGCCCAGTGCGTCCAGCTCATGGCGGGGGTGGACCGCCCCCTGGTGTCGTATGCCAAGGTGTATCTCTTGGAAGGGGCTCTCACCCCAGCGGATCTCAAAAAAATCAAGGGCTACGTCATCAATCCCGTGGAGAGCCGGGAGGCTTCCCTGGAAAAGCCGGAGACCCTGGCCCGCACCCATGCCGCCCCCCGCCGGGTGGAGACCCTGGCGGGCTTCACCGCCATGGACGCCGCGGCCCTTCAGGCCCTGCTGGAGAAGCTGGGCCTGGCCATGGATTTAGACGATCTGGCATTCCTCCAGGGCTATTTCCGGGACACGGAGAAGCGGGACCCCACCATCACGGAGGTCCGGGTGGTGGACACCTACTGGTCCGACCACTGCCGCCACACCACCTTCTCCGCCCACTTAAGCGGCGGAGAAATCGAGGACCCGAATGTCAAGCACGCCTATTACCACTACCTGAAGCTGCGCAGCGAGGTCTACGGCGAGAAGGCCAAGGACCGTCCCGAAACCCTGATGGACATCGCCACCATCGCGGCCAAGGCCCTGAAAAAGCGGGGCCTCCTCCCCGAGCTGGACGAGAGCGAGGAGATCAACGCCTGTTCCATCCACGTCCCCGCCCTGGTGGACGGGAAAACCCAGGACTGGCTGCTGATGTTCAAAAACGAGACTCACAACCACCCCACGGAGATCGAGCCCTTCGGCGGCGCGGCCACCTGCATCGGCGGCTGCATCCGGGACCCCCTGTCCGGCCGGGCCTATGTCCATCAGGCCATGCGCCTCACCGGCTGCGGCGATCCCCGGACGCCTATTGAAAAGACCCTGCCCGGCAAGCTCCCCCAGCGGAAGCTCTGCCAGACGGCGGCGGCGGGCTATTCCTCCTACGGAAACCAAATCGGCCTGGCCACCGGGCATGTCGCCGAGGTCTACCACCCGGGCTACGTCGCCAAGCATTTGGAGGCCGGCGCGGTCGTCGGCGCGGCCCCGGCGGAAAACGTCCGGCGGGAGCGCCCCGCCCCCGGGGACGTGGTCGTCCTCCTGGGGGGCCGCACGGGCCGGGACGGCATCGGCGGGGCCACCGGCTCCTCCAAGAGCCACAACCAAAAATCCCTCCAAACCATGGCCAGCGAGGTCCAGAAGGGCAACGCCCCGGAGGAGCGGAAAATCCAGCGCCTCTTCCGGGACGGGAAGGTCACCCGCCTCATCAAGCGGTGCAACGACTTCGGCGCGGGCGGCGTATCCGTCGCCATCGGCGAGCTGGCGGACGGCCTGACCATCGACCTGGACGCGGTGCGGAAGAAATACGACGGCCTGGACGGCACGGAGCTTGCCATCTCCGAGAGCCAGGAGCGCATGGCGGTGGTGGTGTCCCCCGAGGACGCGGAAGCCTTCATCGCCGCCGCCAGGGCGGAAAACCTGGAGGCTTATCAGGTGGCCGTGGTGACGGCGGAGCCCCGCATGGTCATGCACTGGCAAGGGGAAACCATTGTCAGCCTGAGCCGGGAGTTCCTGAACTCCAACGGCGCGGTGAAGCACGCCGGCGTTTCCGTGCCGGATGTGGACAGAAAAACCCATTCCCCCTTCCAGCCAGCCGGAGCCTCAGACCTGCGAAGCATGGCCTCCAGTCTCAAGAGCGCCAGCCGCCGGGGACTGGTGGAGCGGTTTGACAGCACCATTGGCGCGGGCAGCGTCACTATGCCCTACGGCGGCAGGACCCAGCGGACCCCCGCCCAGTCCATGACCGCCCTTCTCCCGGTCCTCCCGGGCCAGGAGACGGAACAGGCCAGCGTCATGGCCTGGGCCTGCGACCCGGAGAGGCTTTCCGCCTATCCCTACCGGGGGGCCTACGACGCTGTGACTACTTCCATCGCCAAGCTGGTAGCCGCCGGCGCGGACTACAAAACCGCCTATCTGACCTTGCAGGAGTATTTCGAAAAGCTCCGCCAGGACCCGGACCGCTGGGGCAAGCCCTTCGCCGCCCTCCTGGGAGCCATGGAGGCCCAGATGGATTACGGCGCGGCGGCCATCGGCGGCAAGGACTCTATGTCCGGCTCCTTCCTGGACCTGGACGTACCGCCCACGCTGATCTCCTTCGCCATCGCCCCCATCCAGGCGGGAGATGTGATTACCCCCGAGTTCAAGGAAGCGGGCCACCCGGTGTACCTCTTCCAGCCCGACGGCAGCGCACAGGATCAGCGGGCGGCCTGGGCGGAGTTCCTCCGCCTCCACCGGAAGGGGAAGATTGCCGCCGCCTGGGCAGTGGAAAACGGAATGGCCGAGGCGGTCATGAAGATGTCCTTCGGCAACCGGATCGGGTTCAAGGGGATGAGCCAAAACAGCCCTGTATGGTATACCTCCCGCTCCGGGGCCATCATTGCGGAGCTGACCGAGGACATCGGTAACTGTCACCCAGACGGCTTTTGCGGGAAAATCGGCCATACCATCACCGAACCGGTGATTACGATCGGGACTGATTCCGCCTCAATTGACGAATTGTTATCGCTGAACGAGGCCGTCCTGGCGGACGTGTATCCTACCCGGACCCCCGTGGAGGGCAACGCCCCTGTTCTGGACTGCCCCGCCTTCACCCGGCCCGTTCCCAAGATTGGCGCGGCGAAGCCCAAGGTCCTGATTCCCGTCTTCCCCGGCACCAACTGCGAATACGACAGCGCCCGGGCCGCTCAGAGGGCGGGCCTGGAGACGGAAATCTTCGTCATTAACAACCAGTCCGCTAAGGACGTATCCGAATCCGCCGCCGCCTTCGCCCGGAAGCTCCGGGAAAGCCGGATCCTCTTCCTTCCCGGCGGCTTCTCCGGCGGCGACGAGCCCGACGGCTCCGGCAAGTTCATCACGGCCTTCCTCCGGGGGCCGGAAACCTCCGAGGCGGTGATGGATCTGCTGAAAAACCGGGACGGCCTGGCTCTTGGCATCTGCAACGGCTTCCAGGCCCTCATTAAACTGGGCCTCGTCCCCTATGGCGAAATCCGGGATACGGACGAGACCTGCCCCACCCTCTCCTTCAATTGCCTGGGGCGGCACCAGTCCAAAATTGTAAACACCCGCGTGGTCTCCAACAAATCCCCCTGGCTGGCCCGGGTGAATCCCGGCGAGGTTTACGCCGTCCCCATCTCCCACGGGGAGGGCCGCTTCCTCTGCGCCCCGGAGCTTTTAAAAGCCCTGGCGGAAAACGGGCAGATCGCCACCCAGTACGCGGATTTGGAGGGCCTGCCCACCATGGACCCGGACTTCAACCCCAACGGCTCCGCCTGGGCGGTGGAGGGCGTCACCTCTCCCGACGGACGGGTTTTCGGCAAGATGGGCCACGCCGAGCGCATCGGCCCGGGGCTGTACCGGAACGTCCCCGGCGAGTATGACCTCCAGCTTTTCCAGGCCGCCAGGGATTACTTCGCCGTTCTCTGAGGAAGAAGGGCGGACACGCGGGTCCGCCCCTGTTCTCCCTCCCCTTTCTGTTCCTGCGCGCCGCCGGGGCTTGACAAACCGCCCCCCATCGTGTATACTGCGTAAAATTTATAGAAATGAGGTGTTCGTCATGGCCTACTTTTTCTCCGAGCCCTCCCATACCTTCAGCGAGTACCTGCTGGTCCCCGGATACTCCTCCGCCGAGTGCGTCCCCGCCAACGTAACCCTGAAAACCCCGGTGGTGAAGTTCAAACGCGGCGAGGAGTGCCCCCTGACCA
Organism: uncultured Oscillibacter sp.; assembly: GCF_950073225.1. Classification (NCBI taxonomy): domain Bacteria; kingdom Bacillati; phylum Bacillota; class Clostridia; order Eubacteriales; family Oscillospiraceae; genus Oscillibacter; species uncultured Oscillibacter sp. The sequence goes on along the minus strand of NZ_CATMPS010000016.1, from coordinate 46,046 downwards.
TGAACGTGCCCATGGTTTCCGCCGTCATGCAGGCGGTTTCCGGCGAGCAGATGGGCATCGGCCTTGCCAAGGAGGGCGGCATCGCCTTCATCTTCGTCTCCCAGCCCGTGGAACAGCAGGCGGAAATGGTCCGCCGGGTGAAAAACCACAAGGCGGGCTTTGTCACCAGCGATTCCAATCTGCGGATCGGGGACACCCTGGCGGACGTGCTGGCCCTGAAAGAGCGCTCCGGCCACTCCACCATGGCCGTCACCGACGACGGCACCGGCACGGGAAAGCTCCTGGGCCTTGTCACCAGCCGGGACTACCGGGTCAGCCGCCTGGACCCCGCCACCCCCGTGACGGACTTTATGACCCCCTTTGAGAAGCTCATCTACGCCCCCGAGGGCACCAGCCTGAAAGAGGCCAACGACATCATCTGGGACCGGAAGCTCAACGCCCTGCCCATCGTCTCTCCGGACGGGCATCTGGCCAGCTTCGTCTTCCGCAAGGACTACGACTCCCACAAGGGCAACCCCCTGGAGCTGCTGGACGACCAGAAGCGCTATGTGGTGGGCGCGGGCATCAACACCCGGGACTACGCGGAGCGGGTCCCCGCCCTGGTGGACGCCGGGGTGGACGTGCTGGTTATCGACTCCTCCGAGGGCTACTCCGAATGGCAGGCCCGGACCCTGCAATGGATTCGGGAGCGCTACGGCGACACGGTAAAAGTGGGCGCGGGCAACGTAGTGGACGGCGAGGGCTTCCGCTTCCTGGCGGACGCCGGGGCGGACTTCGTGAAAATCGGCATCGGCGGCGGCTCCATCTGCATCACCCGGGAGACCAAGGGCATCGGCCGGGGCCAGGCCACGGCGGTCATCGACGTGGCGGCGGCGCGGGACAAGTATTTTGAGGAAACCGGCGTTTACGTCCCCATCTGCGCCGACGGCGGCATTGTGCAGGACTACCACATCACCCTGGCCCTGGCCATGGGCGCGGACTTCTGCATGCTGGGCCGGTACTTCTCCCGGTTCGACGAGAGCCCCACCAGCAAAATCCTCATTGGCGGCAGCTATATGAAGGAGTACTGGGGCGAGGGCAGCGCCCGGGCCCGGAACTGGCAGCGCTACGACCTGGGCGGCGCGGCGAAGCTCTCCTTTGAGGAGGGCGTGGACTCCTACGTCCCCTATGCCGGAGCCCTGGCGGACGGCATGGCCACGACGCTGGCGAAGATCCGCTCCACCATGTGCAACTGCGGCGCGCTGACGATTCCCGAGCTCCGGGAGAAAGCCAAGCTGACCCTTGTCAGCTCCGTTTCCATTGTGGAGGGCGGGGCGCACGACGTGCTCCTCAAGGACTCCGCTGGAGCGGTGGGGAGAAATTAAAAAAGAAGGTCCGCCTCCATGGGAGGCGGGCCTTTTCCCTTATTCAGGTATGTTCATCATAGTACACCCAGGTAAAGAAATCCGTAACCAGCGAGATGAAAAACGCCGCCATCAGCCCCAGGCCCACGTAAATCAGGGTTTCCTGCCCCGTCGTCTTTCCCCAGGCAATCAGCACCAGCTCCGCCGCCAGGAACGCAATCTGACTGATACAGTACGCCTGGCTTCTGGATTTCAGCTTCACCAGCCGGTTCCGTTCGTCCCATTCCTCCACCTTGTCCTCCCGGGACCACTTGGGGGACAGGCTCCGAAGGACCCCGGCCCCGCCCAGGAGCAGCAAAGGCCCCACCAGCGCGCCGTCGTGCCAGTCAAAGCCCTGCAAAGCGCCCCGCACCAGGTTCAGCGCCCCCAAAAACAGGGCGAAGAGGCCAAAGGCAAAGTTCTTCTTATGATAGATTTTCATGACAAATCCTCTCCTTCAAGCAAGTCTTTCCATACGCGGCCGCGCCAATGGCCGGGCAGCCGCCTCTTATGGCAAATCCTCATACTTCCGGTCCTCCCATTCCCGATTTTCCCGAAGACAGCAAAGCTCCTCCACCGTCACACCAAAGACCTCCGCCATCCGATAGGCCAGCATCAGCGACGGGCTGTACTGCTCTTTCTCAATGGAAATGATGGTCCGCGCCGAGACATGAACCCGCTCCGCCAGCTGCTGCTGGGTCATGCCCGCGGCGGTCCGCAGCTCCTTCACCTTTGTTTTCACGCCATCCCTCCCGCATGTGAAGTCCGCTTCTTATGAAGCCAGCTTCATATTACCACAATGTTTGTTCCTCGTCAAGAGAAAGCATGAAGTTCCCTTCATATTTTTTCATGAAAGGAGCCCCCGGCCGGCGCCGGGGGCTTTTCCCGCTCTCTTACAATCTCTTCCAGGCCGCTCCGCCCTTCACGTCGGTGACCTCAATGCCCTGCCGCTTAAGCTCGTCGCGAATCCGGTCCGCCTCGGCAAAGTTCTTCGCCTTCTTCGCCTCATAGCGGGCCAGCACCTTGGCGTCAATCTCCGGGTCTCCCTCGCCGGTGATCACATAGTCCCCGCCGCCGCTCTGGACCGCCTGGGCCGCCTTCTCCCGGAGGGCCGCCGCCTTCTCCAAAAGGCTCATGGACAGCACCTTGTCGAACTCCCCGATGACGGCCAGCTTGGTGGCGTCATTGGTCTTGGCTTTCAGCGCGTCGAAGACCGCCGTCACCGCCATGGAGGTATTCAGGTCGTTCCCCACCTGCTGGAGGAACTTCTCCCGATACTCGCCGAACACCGCCGGGTCCACGTCCCCCTCGGGCTTCAGCGCCGCGACGCGGTTCAGCAGCTTCGTATAAGCCGCCGCCGCGTTGTCCAAGTTCTCCCAGGTGAACACCAGGGTCTTCCGGTAGTGGCTCTGGAGGCAGAACCAGCGGTAGGCCAGGGGGTCATACCCCTTCTCCTCCAGCAAAGAGACGGTCAAAAACTCCCCCTTGGACTTGGACATCTTCCCCGCCGGGTCGTTCAGGTGGTGGACATGGAACCACTGGGGGCACCAGGGATGGCCCAGGTAGCTCTCCGACTGGGCAATCTCGTTGGTGTGGTGGGGGAAGGCGTTGTCCACGCCGCCGCAGTGGAGGTCCAGGTATTCCCCGTTGTACTTCATGGAGATGCCGGAGCACTCAATGTGCCAGCCGGGATAGCCCACGCCCCAGGGGGAGTCCCACTTGAGGGCCTGGTCCTCAAATTTGGACTTGGTGAACCAGAGCACAAAGTCGTTTTTGTTCCGCTTGTTGGAGTCCTCCTCCACGCCCTCCCGGACGCCCACGGCCAGATCGTCCTCGTCGTGGTCGTTGAAAATGTAGTAGCGTTCCAGCTTGGAACTGTCGAAGTACACATTTCCTCCCGCCAGATAGGCGTACCCGGTGTCCACCAGCTTGGAGATGATTTTGATATACTCGTCGATGCACCCGGTGGCGGGCTGGACCACATCGGGGGTCTTGATGTTCAGCTTCCGGCAGTCGTCAAAGAAGGCGTCGGTGTAGAATTTGGCGATGTCCATCACCGTCTTGTTCTCCCTCTTGGCCCCCTTGAGCATTTTGTCCTCTCCGGTGTCGGCGTCGCTGGAAAGGTGCCCCACGTCCGTGATGTTCATGACCCGGTTCACGTCGTACCCGGCGAAGCGGAGATACTTCTCCAGCACGTCCTCCATGATATAGCTCCGGAGGTTCCCGATGTGGGCGAAGTGGTACACCGTCGGGCCGCAGGTATACATTTCCACCCGGCCGGGGGTGTGGGTTTTGAATTCTTCTTTCTTGTGGGTCGCGGAATTATAAAGATACATAAGAAAGCTCCTCCTTATTTTTATTCGTGCAGCTCCAAGGGCAGCCCGTCCGGGTCGCGGAAAAAGGTCATCCGCCTTTCGCTGTAAGGGTCCCAGCGAACGGGCTCACAGGGGATTCCCCGGGCCTCCAAGTCCCGGACGGCCTCTTCGATATTCTCCACCCGGAAGGCCAGATGCCGCAGGCCCCGGGCCTCCGGGTAGCTGGGCCGCTCCGGCGCGCCGGGGATGGCGAAAATCTCCAGCTCTCCGTCCCCGAATTTCAAATCCAGCTTCCAGTCTCCCCGCTCCTCCCGGAAGTTCTCCCGGAGCACCGGAAAGCCCAGCTTCTCCACGTAGAATTCCCGGGCCCTTTGGTAATCCGAGACGATGATCGCCACATGGTGCATTCGTTCCAGCCGCATACGCGCGCCTCCTTTTCCCGCCCGTTAAGCGGGCTGCCTCCGGCGGGCCTTCTCCCCGTCCGCCAAGGTCCGCTCCAGCGCCTCCACCTGCCGGGCCAGCCGTTCCAGCTCCTCCCGCACCGGGTCCTGGACGCTGATCTGGTCCACATCATCGGCGTAGTACACGGGGCAGCCGTTCACCCGGACAATCCGGGCGGGGACGCCCACGGCGGTGGAGCCCGGCGGCACCTCCCGCAGCACCACCGCCCCGGCGGCGATGCGGGCGTTGTCCCCCACCTTGAAGGGGCCCAGCACCCGGGCCCCGGAGCCCACCATCACGTTGTTCCCCAGGGTGGGGTGGCGCTTTCCCTGGTCCTTCCCGGTGCCTCCCAGGGTCACCCCCTGGTAGAGCAGGCAGTCGTCCCCAATCTCGGCAGTCTCGCCGATGACAATGCCCATCCCGTGGTCGATGACCAGCCGCCGCCCGATGGTGGCGCCGGGATGAATCTCAATGCCGGTCGTGTTCCGGGCGTGCTGGGAGATCCAGCGGGCCAGGAAATACCGGCGGCGGAGATACAGCCAGTGGGCCGCCCGGTGCCACAGCAGCGCGTGCACCCCGGGGTAGAGCAGGAAGATCTCCAGCTTGCTCCGGGCCGCGGGGTCCCGGCGCTGGTAGGCGGCCAGCAAGCCGCCCAGGCGAGTCAAATACATCCAACATCACTCCTTGCCGGGCCGGGAGGAAGTGAAAAGCGCCTCCCGTACCGAAGTACGAGAGGCGACGAATCGCGGTTCCACTCTCATTTATCACTCAAGGGGCCCTTGACGGGGGCCGGGCGGAGGGTCTCCCCTCCCGCTCACGGACGCACTTCGCGGCTCCCTCCGCAGGCGCGCTTGCAGCCGGTGACGCGCCCTCTCTGTTCTTCGGGTAAGCCGTTACTCTTTCCGATCATCGCGGTATTCACTTGACTCTTTTAGTATATTAGCAAGACTCGCCCGCCGTGTCAAGTTTTTTCAGTCCTCACACTTCAGCTGATAGCCCAGCTCCTGGACCTTCTGCCGGATCTGCTCCTGCCGGACGCCGGTGGAATCATAGTCCACCGCCACGCAGCCCCGGCCGCTGAGGCTGACGGAGGTGACGCCGGGCAGCATGTCCAGCCCCTGCTTTAAAAGCTTCTCGTCGTGCTTGTCCCCGGCGTTCTCCAGGGAAAAATAGGTGCTCAAACGGGCCATGGGAATCGCTCCTTCCAAACGTTTGGACTAGCTTTCCCCAAGGGCGTTTTTTCATTCCAAGCGAATATGAAACCGGCGCTCAGCCCTTCTCCTCCGGCTTCTTTTCCAGCCGGGCGGCCAGCTCGTTCAGCTCCGCCCCCGTCTGGTCCAGGGCCCGGGGCAGCTGGCTGAGCATCACCTCAATTTTGCGCAGCTCGCTGTTCACATGGCCCGCCGTGGATTCAAAGGCGCTCACCAGCCGCTGGTACCGGTCCTGGAACTCCCCCACCGTCCGGCGGGTCTGGGCGGCGGCCTCTTCCTCCAAATCGTCGGCCCGCTTCCGGGCCTCGCACTCAATGGCCCCCAGGCGCTCCCGGAACCGGGCGTACGCCTCCGCGTCGGGCTTGAGGGCGTCCCGCTCCGCCGTGAGCCGGGCCGCCTCCTGCTCCAGGGCCCGCAGGGGCTCCAAGTCCGCCCGGACGGCGGCTTCCGTCTCCAGCTTCTCCCGGAGGCGGTCCCGCTGCTCCGTCAGCTCCTCCACCTGGACCCGGAGGCGGTCCAGCTCCTCCATCTGGTCCGCCGCCTGCCTGTGGAGCATTTCGTTCTCCGCCTCCAGCTCCCGCTGGGCGGCGGCGGCCTTTTCCGAGGACTGTTCCAAATACCGCACCACGTCCTGCTTGTCAAACCCGCCGAAGGCCACGCTTTTAAAGGAATAACTCTCCATAAGGCCACCGCTTCCTCTCAAAATTTCCCCTTGATTCTACCACAGGCGGCGGCGTTTTACAAGGGGCATCCTTTTTATTCCAGCGCCGCCTGAAAAACCGGAGGGGCCGGCGCCGCGGAGGGCGGGATTTCCCCTCCTCCCCTTTTTCGCTCCGCCCGCCCCGTTGACAAGCGGGGGGCCAAATGATAATATGACAGGGTATATGCGGTCCGGCGGACGGACAGAACGAAAGAATAGGAGAGCGGTATGGCAACAAAATACGTATTTGTCACCGGCGGCGTGGTCTCCGGCCTGGGCAAGGGCATCTGCGCGGCGTCCCTGGGGCGGCTTTTGAAGCAGCGGGGCGTCCGGGTGCGAAATCAGAAATTCGACCCCTATATCAACGTGGACCCCGGCACCATGAGCCCCTACCAGCACGGCGAGGTCTTCGTCACCGAGGACGGCGCGGAGACCGATTTGGACCTGGGCCACTACGAGCGCTTTGTGGACGAGGATTTGAGCGGCAACAGCTCCATTTCCTCCGGCAAGATCTACTGGTCCGTTCTGAACCGGGAGCGCCGGGGGGACTACCTGGGGGCCACCGTCCAGATCATCCCCCACATCACCAACGAAATCAAAAGCCGGGTCTACGCCATGGCCAGCGAGGACGTGGACGTGGTCATCTGCGAAATCGGCGGCACCGTGGGCGACATCGAGTCCCAGCCCTTTCTGGAGGCCATCCGCCAGGTCCGGGCCGAGCGGCCCCAGGGGGACGTGCTCTTCATCCATGTGCCCCTCATTGTCGAGGTCCCCGGCTCCGGGGAACTGAAGTCCAAGCCCACCCAGCACTCCGTCAAGGAGCTCCTGGGCCTGGGCATCCAGCCGGACATTCTGGTCTGCCGCTGCGACACCCCCATCACCGCCGACATCCGGCGGAAGATCGCCCTGTTCTGCAACGTGGAGCCGGACTGCGTGATTCAAAACGCCACCGCCGAGACCCTTTACGAGGTCCCCCTGCTCATGGCCAAGGAGGGACTGGACACGGTGGTCTGCCGGAAGCTGGGCCTGATCACCCCCCAGGCGGACCTCCGGGAGTGGACCGCCATGGTCCAGCGGGAGAAAAACGCCCACAGGCATGTGGAAATCGCCCTGGTGGGCAAGTACGTCCAGCTCCACGACGCCTACCTCTCCGTGGTGGAGTCCCTGAACCACGCGGGCACCGCCAACGACGTGGTGGTGGATATCCGCTGGGTGAACTCCGAGACCCTGACGGAGAAGAACCTGGAGGAGGAGCTGGGGGGCTGCGCCGGAATCATCGTCCCCGGCGGCTTCGGCGACCGGGGCATCGAGGGCATGATCCAGGCCGTGCGCTACGCCCGGGAGAACAAGATCCCCTACTTCGGCGTGTGCCTGGGGATGCAGATGGCCGTCATTGAGTTTGCCCGGCACGTCCTGGGCTATGCCGACGCCCACTCCTCCGAGTTCTCCGAGACCACCCAGCACCCCGTCATCGCCCTGATGCCGGACCAGGTGAACGTCACCGACAAGGGCGGCACCATGCGCCTGGGCCGCTACCCCTGCGAGTTGAAGGAGGGCACCGAAAGCCGCCGCCTCTACGGCTCCGCCGAGATTTCCGAGCGCCACCGCCACCGCTTCGAGTTCAACAACGATTTCCGCGCCGAGATGGAGGCCCGTGGGCTGTGTCTGGCGGGCCTGTCCCCCAGCGGGCACCTGGTGGAAATCGTGGAGCTGCCGGACCACCCCTGGTTCGTGGGCGTCCAGTTCCACCCCGAGTTCAAGAGCCGCCCCGACCGGCCCCACCCGCTGTTCTATGGGTTCGTGAGGGCGGCGGCCAAAACGGCGGAAGAATAAAAAAACAGGAGCTCCGGTTTCCCGGAGCTCCTACGGTTCCAACAATTCCTCCACCGTCACGCCCAATGCCTGGGCCAGGGCCTTCAATTCGATGTCCGTTACAAACCGCTGCCCGCTCTCGATGCGCTGGACCGCGTTCTTGTCCACGTCCAGCCCGCCCAGCTGGAGCAAGTCCGCCAACCCCCGCTGGGACAGTTTGGGCATTTTCGCTTTGCGAAGGGCGGCCACCCAGCCGCCGCAAAGATTGTACCGCCCATTCGGGGCACGGTTTTTATACATGAAAAACCCGTCCTGACCTTTGGTAATTGTCATTCGACCGTTTCATTTATTTTATGATAAAATGAGGGAATAATTGACATTCGCTAAAGGTCAAAAGGAGGTTTTTATGAACTACGAGAAACTGACCGCGCAGGAGGAGCTGGCGGCGGAGGCCATCGGCCTGGAAGTCATGCGGTATTTGAAGCAGGAGGAAACCGTGAAGCGAATAGCCGCGGAGACGGAATCAAGGGCCATGCGGGCCCTTGAGAAAATCCGCAGCATTCTAAACGACGACAGCCTGGAGGACCCGGAATGCTTCCAACGAATTGAGGCCATCCTAACCGCGTTGGAGGACCACGGTGTTTTTACCACCCGCCATGACTGGTAAGTTCTATCGATAGAAGGGCAAAAAATTGGCCCGAAGGGCCCATACTTCCTTTTCTCTTTTGGACCGTGCACGGCCCGTTTTCTCTTTTCCTTCTGGAAGGAAAAGAGAAAATGGGGGGTGCAATGAACCAGCCATCGCTGGTATCCAAATCTCCCCCGCCCGTCAGGGCGAGTAAAGGACTATTGCTCTATGAACCACTACCCCGCCATTGCCGCCGCCTTAGAGGCGGAAAACCTGGACGCGGTCCTCCTCACCGGGGAGGCCAACCGCTTTTACGCCTCCGGCTTCTTCACCCCCGGCGCGGACGCCACGGCCCTCGTGACAAAAAAGGGCGCGGTGTTTTTCACCGACGCCCGCTACACGGAAGCCGCCGCCCGCCATCTGGACGGGGCGGAGCTCCGGGAGGTCAAGCCCGGAAAGGGCCTGATGGACCAGCTCAAGGAGCTGGTGTTTTTAAAGGGCGTCCGCCGCCTGGGCTTCGAGGACGCGGCCATGTCCGTCCAGTCCTTCCGGCGGCTGGAAAAGGCCCTGGACGAGGAGGGCCACCCCCCCTGCGAGCTGGTTCCCGCCTCGGAACCCATTTTGAAGCTCCGGCAGACTAAGGACGCGGCGGAACTCCAAGCCATGGAAGCCGCCCAGGGCATCGCCGAGCGGGCCCTGGAGGACATTTTGAAGGAAGTCCGCCCCGGCGTGACGGAAAAGGAAATCGCCGCCCGGCTTCAATACCTCATGCTGCACTACGGCGCGTCGGACATGTCCTTCGACCCCATCGTAGTCTCCGGCCCCAACGGGAGCCTGCCTCACGGCGTGCCCTCGGAAAAGGAGATTCAAGCCGGGGAGTTCGTCACCATGGACTTCGGCTGCGTTTACGGGGGCTACTGCTCCGACATGACCCGCACCGTGGCGGTGGGGTCCGTGACGGAGGAGATGGAGCGGGTCTATAAAACCGTCCTCTCCGCCCAGGAGGCGGGCATCGCCGCCGCGAAGGCCGGGGTCCCCGGCAAGGCGGTGGACGCCGCCGCAAGGGCCGTCATCTCGGAGGCGGGCTATGGGGAGTATTTCACCCACAGCTTCGGCCACGGGGTGGGCGTGGAAATCCACGAGTCCCCCAACGCCGCCGCTTCCAACGAAAAGCCCCTCCCCGCCGGGGCGGTGATTTCGGCGGAGCCGGGGATTTACATTCCCGGGAACTTAGGCGTCCGCATCGAGGACGTGATTTTGATTACCCCGGAGGGCCGCCGGAATCTGACCAAGGCCCCCAAGGAACTGCTGATTCTCTAAAAAGGAGGGATTCCCCCATGCTCATGCTCTGGTATCCCAAGTGCACCACCTGTCAGAAAGCGAAAAAATGGCTGGACGAGAAGGGCCTTGCCTGTGAGGTCCGGGACATCAAGCTGGAAAACCCCACGGCGGAGGAGCTCCGCGGGTGGTATCAAGCCAGCGCCCTGCCCCTGAAGCGCTTTTTCAACACCAGCGGCCTCCAGTATAAGGCCCTGGGCCTGAAGGACAAGCTTCCCGGCATGGACGAGGAGGCGCAGCTGGCCCTGCTGGCCACCGACGGGATGCTGGTAAAGCGGCCCATTCTGGTGGGGGACGGCTTTGTCCTCACCGGCTTCAAGCCCCAGGAGTGGGAGGAGACGCTGGGATGATCGCCCGCCTGGACTTCGCCCCCCTGGACGGCATCACAAAGCGGGTCTTCCGCCGGGTGTGGCACGCGCACTTCGGCGGGGCGGACCGCTATTTCGTCCCCTTCATCTCCCCCACGGACCAGCATGTCATCACCCCCCGAGACCGCCGGGAACTGGAAAACCCGGAAGGGCTCCCCCAGGTTCCCCAGGTGATGGCGAAACAGGCGGCGGACTTTGTCTGGGCGGCGGAGGCCCTGGCGGACATGGGCTATGAGGAGGTCAACCTGAACCTGGGCTGTCCCTCCGGCACCGTCACCGCCAAGGGGAAGGGCTCCGGCCTGCTGATGGACCCGGACCGCCTGGATCGGTTTTTGGACCAGGTCTTTTCCGCTGCCCGGGTCCCTGTCTCCGTGAAGACCCGGCTGGGCTATCACACGCCGGAGGAGTTCCCCCGGCTGCTGGAGATCTTCAACCGCTATCCCATCGCCTGTCTCACCGTCCACCCCCGGGTCCGGCCGGAGAAGTACCGGGGGGCGGTGCATATGGATCTGTTCGCCCTGGCCGTGGCGGAGAGCAAAAACCCGGTGTGCTACAACGGGGATTTGACCTCTGTCGCGGGCGTCCGGGCCTTGGAGGCCCAATTCCCCGGCTTGGACGCCGCCATGATCGGCCGGGGGGCCGTCGCGGACCCGGCGCTTCTGCGGCGGCTCCGGGGCGGTCCCGCCGCTTCTAAAGAAGAGCTGCAAGCCTTCACCCAGGAGCTCTACCAGGCCTATCAGGACTTCTACGGCCAGGCCGCCCCCGACAGCCAGGCCGCCCCCGCCTCCCAGCGGATGAAGGAGGTCTGGTTTTACCTCATCCACCTCTTTGAAAACGGCGAGCGCCTGGGGGGCCGGATGCGCCGCTCCCGGGGCCCCCGGGCCTATGAGGAGCTGGAGGCCCGGATCTTCCAGGAGCTGGAGCTTCTGGACGCTCCCCAGGGGGAATTGGCATGAAATGGACGGACCCGCCGAAACGGCGGGTCCGTTTTGCCGCTTGCCATCCGGCCCGGATTGTGCTAAACTAAGGCAATGACATAACCACGTATCAGGAGGCCCTATCATGATGTTTGAACATATCGACCGGAAGCAATGCAAGCGAGAGGCGGCGGAGCTGCTGCGGGAGGCCCAGGTTCCCCCCAAGGCCATGGCCGCCCTGCTCATGGGGCTGTGCCTGGCCCTGGGGCTGATCTCGTCCCTGGGGGGCGGCGGCTTCCTGGGCATTTTTATCTCCATCCTGGCCTTTTTGCTGAACGCCGTCCTGTCGGCGGGCTTCGTATTGTACTGCATGGCCATCCGCCGGGGTGAGCGGGCCGAGTACCTGACCCTCTTCGACGGGTTTTCCTTCGTGGGGAAGCTCATTCTCCTGGACCTCATCACCGCCCTTTTCATCTTCCTCTGGTCCCTGCTCTTCCTCATTCCCGGCATCATCGCCGCCTACCGCTACAGCTTCGCCCGGTTCAACCTCTACGAGAACCCGGGCATCGGCGCTATGGAGGCCCTGGACATGAGCAAGCGGCAGACCCTGGGCTACAAGTCCCAGCTGTTCATGCTGGACCTGAGCTACATCGGCTGGATCCTGCTGGCCCGACTTCCCTCCACCCTGCTTGCCCAGCTGGTGGCCCGGGACATCACCGCCCAGATGCTCTACGGCATCCCCGCCCCGGATACATATTTCGGCCTGCCCCTCATCGCCCTGGATCTCATCCTGGGCGTCTGGCAGATAGCGGTGGCCCTGTTCTACTTCCCCAACTACGTCTGTGTCCAGCTCAGCTACTTCGAAACCGCCAAGCGCACCTCCGGCGTAGGCCTGGGGGCGGAACCGCCCCAGGCTTCCCCCTGGGAGGGCTGGAACGCCCCGGACGGCTTGGGCTGAACCTCGTATGAAACCCCAGCCCCCAAGGCAACGCCTTGGGGGCTGGGGTTTTCCACCGCTCAGAGGTTTGGAAACCGCTTCCGGGCATAGCCGCTCCGCCGCAGGGCCAGGGCCAGCAGCGTGGACGCCGCCGCGCCGAAGGCGGCCTGGACCAGGTTGCTGGGAAGGCCCGCTGCGCTGCCCATAAGGCACAGGCCCAGGGTCCCGCCGCCGGAAAGGGCGGCCAAAGCCCCGTCAAACAGCCAGTAGCCCAGAACCATGGGAACCTCCGCCGCCAGGGCGGAGAGAAGCAGCCCCTTCTTCCCCAGGGCCCGGTACATCAGCGCCGCCGTCAGGGCCATGACGGCCTTGATCACCAGGGTGGCGGGAACATAGACGGCGTAGCCGCTCAATAGATCCGCCATGGCGGGGCCCACACCCCCGGCCACCGCCCCGTATACCGGGCCCAGCAGCCAGGCCCCCAAAATCACCACCGCGTCCCCCAGGTTCATGTACCCGCCGGTGGGGGAGGGAACCTGCAAAACCATCGTCCCCACGCAGCCCAGAGCGGCGAACAGCCCCGTCAGGGCCAGCAGCCGGGCGTCCATCCGCCCCGTCTCCCGGTTCAAAATCTTTTCCATCGCGCCTTTCTCCTTTGCCGGTTGATATTGCCATCATACCGCCTTTGTGATAGGATAGGAATAGCCAAGACCGGGATTTTTTATAAGGTCAGAGGAGGGCGCGGCCATGCTGACATATGATTTAGAGGCCCGGGGGAGCCTGTCCCTCTATGAATACCTTTACTGCCGCCTCCGGGACGACATCCTCAGCGGCGCCCTGGCGGCGGGGGAGCGCCTGCCCTCCAAGCGGGCTTTGGCGGAGCATCTGCGGGTGTCCGTGGTCACCGTGGAGGGAGCCTACCAGCAGCTGGAGGCGGAGGGCTATGTGGACGCCCGGCCCCGGCGGGGCTTTTTCGTCTCTTCGGTGGACCCCCGCCTTCCAGCGGCGGAGGCGGGAGGCGGGCTCCCGGCGGAGGCGCCTCCCCGCGCCTGGCGGCTGGACCTAAAGAGCGGCCAGGCGGACCCTTCCTTCTTCCCCTCCGCCCTCTGGGCCCGGCTGACCCGCCAGGTCCTCTCTGAGGGGGCCCACCTATCCCCGGTGCCCCACCAGGGCCTCCCCGCCCTGCGGCAGGCCATCGCCCGGGACCTCCGGGACTTCAAGGGCATGGCGGTATCCCCGGAGCAGATCGTCGTGGGCGCGGGGGCGGAGTATCTCTATCTGCTTCTGGCCCAGCTCCTGGGCCGGGATGCGGTCATCGCCCTGGAGGACCCGGGCTACCCCAAGATCCGCCAGGTCTACGGCAAGTGGGGCGCGGCCTGCCGCCCCATCCCCCTGGACGGCCAAGGCATGGCCCTGGATCCCCTGTACGCCTCCGGGGCCACGGCGGCCCATCTCTCCCCCGCCCACCACTACCCCACGGGCATCGTCACCCCCATCGCCCGCCGCCAGGCCCTTCTCCGCTGGGCGGAGGAGGCAGACGGGATCATCATCGAAGACGACTACGACAGCGAGTTCCGCTTCACGGGGCGGCCCATCCCCACCCTTCAGAGCATCGACGGCCGGGGGCGGGTGGTTTACATGAACACCTTCTCCCAGACCATCTCCCCCTCCATGCGGGTGGGCTTCATGGTCCTGCCGCCCCGGCTGCTGGAGCGCTGCCGCCGGGAGCTGGGCTTTTACGCCTCCACCGTTCCCGCCCTGGAGCAGCAGGTGCTGGCCCGGTTCCTGGGCGGCGGCGGGTATGAGCAGCACCTCTCCCGGACCCGGAAAAAATACCGCCTCCTCCGGGAGGCGGTGCTGGAGCGCTTCCGGCAGTGCCCCTTTGCCGCCTCCCTCACCGACCGGGGGGCGGGGCTTCATTTCCTCCTCCGGCTGAAGACGGAGGAGGACGACGAGGCCCTCCGCCGTCGGGCGGAGGGCCTGGGTGTGCGTCTTGGGTTTTTGTCGGAATACGCCGCCGTTCCCGATCCCGCCTATGACCATACGCTGGTGGTCAATTACGCGGGGCTGGACGCGGCGCGGCTGGACCAAATGGAGTCCATGCTGGCGGAGGTCTTCCTGACCTCCCGCTGATTCGGGCGGCTTAGGCCGCCGGAACCGTCTCCCTGCTTTTGCGGAAGCGGACCAGCCCGGTCCGATCCAGGGCCACCATCACCGCGGGGATGAACACCAGCTGAAGGATAATGCCGGGGATGGCGGTGAGGAACGCGCCGGAGAGGAACATCTGCCAGGTGAACGCCTGGCCGGACACGCCGGAGAGGATCACCCGGGCCACGGCCCAGACAATCCGTCCGCCGATCATGGCGGCGATCAGGCAGCGGTACAGGGAGATGACGCACTGCCAGCGGGACCGGGCATAGAGGAAGCCCGCCAGGAAGCCGTAAGCCGCCAGCTCGAAGGCCATGGCGATGCCAGTGGGAAACATGGGAGGCATCCCCAGGGTGGCGCTGCGCAGCAGGGGCAGGACGAAGCCCACGGCCAGGCCGTACTTCCAGCCGCAGAGGAAGCCGCACAGCAAAACGGGCAGGTGCAGGGGGCAGAGCATCTTTCCGATCTGGGGGATCTGCCCGGTGAAGAAGGGCAGGACGAAGCCCGCGGCCATCAGCATGGCGGCCATGGCCAGGGTTTGGACGGGTCGCTGGGTCTTGGTTTCGTTCATGGGAAAAACTCCTTGCAAATCAGTTTTCCCGTCTTCTGACAGTCCGCCGCCTTCCTGGCGGCGGGTTGCTTCCCGACCAGTATACCACAGGGGCCCGGCGCTTGCCAAGCCCCTTTTTTTCAATCGAAAAATCCTGTGGTATCCACCACCAAATCGGCGGCCCCCTCCGTGCCGCAGGCGGCAAAATACCGTTCCTCCAGCGTCCGCCACACCCGGTCGAAGGTAGGGAAATAATCCCCCTCCCGGGCCTGGAGGCGGCGGATCTGCTCCTCCCGCTCACAGGTGAGGAAGATTTTATAATCATAGTACTTTGCCAGGGCCGGGTGCTGGGAATACGTGCCCTCCACAAGGGTCAGGGGCTCCCACAGCTCCACCGCTTCCTTCAAGCGGCCCGCCCGGCAGTCATAGGGCCGGTAGGCCGTGCCGCCGTCCCGGTCAAGGGAGGACAGCACTTCCTTTTTCAACCGCTCCAGATCCATGTTCCCGGCGGGGACCTCCATCCAATCCGTCCCCCGCTTATCCGGCGGGAGGTAGAAGTCATCCATGTGCACCACATCGGCCGAGCAGGTCAGCACCCCCGCCGCCAGGGCGGCAAAGCCCGTCTTCCCGCTGCCGCAGCGGCCGTCTATGGCAATGAGGGCCGGGCCCTTCCGCCGCTCCGGGGTGTCCCGGGCCAGCTTTTCCAGGGGAAGCAGCGCCGGGAGGTACCGGGCGCAGTCCAGCCGCAAAACCCGGTAGTGGGGGTTGTAGGCGTTTCGGAACGCCTCGCTGTGGCGCACCGGCGGACAGCCCTCCCGCCGCCAGCTCTCCAGATAGTCCGGCAGGCCGGGAACCGGAAGAACCGCCAGCGCCTCCAGCTTTTCAAAGAGGCCCGCCTCCGTGCCCTCCGTCAGGCCCGCAGTCCGGGCGAACATCCGCCCAATCAGCGGCAGCTCCCACAGGGAAGACAGGGCCTGGGTGATATGGAAGCGGCACAGGCCGCCCCCGATGGGCTCCGGGGGCAGGGGATCCGGCCCCGCCTCCTTCCGCTCCGCCAGCAGGGCCGCCAGCACCCTGTCCGGGCCCTGGGCCATGTGGGCGGGGCCAAACTCGCTCTGATAGGCCAGCTTGGCGAAGTCCCGGGGCTCCATCCGGGGGTATTTCGCCCAGTGCGCCCGGGCAGTCCCCAAAAAGCCGCCGCTCATAGGCCCAGCTCCCGGACCGCCAGCTCCGCCGCCCGGCGGAGGTACTCCTCCAGGCGGCACTCCTCCACTCCCGCCACATACACGCCGCAGGAGGAGGAGGGAATCAGAATCTTCACCGCCCCGGACCCGGAGACGGCGGTGGCCATGGCGGGGGACACCTCCCCCAAAATGCCGTTGGCCAGCACCACGCCGATGGGCCCCAGGATGACGTCCGCCCGGGCGGCGTTGTAGACCACGGCGTTCTCCCCTGTGGCCCCCTGGGCGGCCCCGGCCTTCAGCATGGCGGCGGTGGCCGCCACGTTGGTTCCCACGCAGAGGAGGCGGCAGTCCCCGCTCAGGCGGGGCTTCAGCAGCTTCACCAGCCGGCTTCCCACGCCGCCGCCCTGGCCGTCCAATATCAAAACCGTGCGCATCCGGCCCCTCACCTCCCGAACAGCTCCGCCGCCTTCGCCATGTTTTCCATAACGGGCACGGCGAAGGGACAGCGCTTCTCACAGGCCCCGCACCGGACGCACTCCCCCGCCCCGTGGGGAAGGGCGGCGTAGTGCTCCCGGACCGTCTCGGGGACAGCGCCCTGGGCCAGGGAGAGGTTCAGGAATTTCGTCACGTCCGCCACAGCGATGCCCTGGGGGCAGGGGGCGCAGTGGCCGCAGTACATGCAGTGGCCCTTCCAGCTGATCTTGGGCAGCTCCGCCAGGGCGGCGGCATAGTCCCGCTCCGCCTCCGGGGCCTCCTCAAAGGCGGCGCTCTTTTTCAGATCCTCCAGGCTCCGGGCCCCGGACATGACACAGCCCACGCCGGGCCGGTCCAGGGCGTATTGGAGGCACTGGAAGGCCGTCAGGGCCTTCCCCGCCGGGGAGAGGGAATCGCTGAGCAGATCCCCGCCGCCGAAGGCCTTCATGACGGTGATTCCCACCTCCAGCCGCTGGCAGGTCTCATAGAGCTCCTGCCGCTCCGGGTCCATGTTCAAAAGGGGTGCGGCGTAGTTCTTGGGCGCCCAGAGCTCCTCCACATCCTCGGAAGCGGGCTGAAGGTCATAGCAGGGATTCACGCTGAACATCAGCACATCGATAAGCCCGGACCTCACCGCCGCCAGGGCCGCCTGGGGATTGTGGCTGGAAAGGCCGACGCAGCCGATGGTCCCCGCCGCCTTTAATTCCAGGGCATAGGCCATCACCGGGCCGGTTTTCACCGTCTCCCAGTCCGCCAGGGAATCCACGTAGTGAATCATGCCGATTTCCACATGGTCCGTCTCCAGCCGCCGGAGCTGGTCCGCGAAGCCCTCCCGGACCTCCGCGGCGTCCCGGGTCCGCTTGTACTGCCCGTCCTTCCAGATGGTGCAGAGATGGGCCTGGAGGACGAACTTCTCCCGCCGCCCCCGGAGCGCCCGGCCCAGATTGGAACGAAAGTCCGGGTTGGGCGCGTAGAGGTCGATGCAGTTGATCCCCGCCGCCTCGCACACGTCCAGCCATTCCCGCACCTGCTCCGGGGTCTTTTCCAAAAAGCCCTCGCAGCCCACGCCGATCTCCCCCACCCGGAGGCCGCTCCGGCCCAACGTACGATATCGCATATTCTGTTCCTCCTTGTTTTCTCACTTGTCCGTCTCCCAGCATAACATGTGGAGCCCGCTCCATGTCAAGAAGTTTTTCGCATTTCCCGGCGGCGCGGCGCATAGGATGGACCAACAAGAGGCAGGGAGTGAGGATGTTTTGAAGGGAAATATGGAGGAGCGGGCGGAGCGCCTGGCTCTTTACATCATAGAGAACCGGTCCACGGTCCGGGCCGCCGCCCAGAGGTTCGGCATCAGCAAATCGACGGTGCATAAGGACATCTCCGAGCGGCTGCCCCTGTTCAACCGCCCGCTGTACCTGCAGGTGAAGGAAGTGCTGGACGTGAACAAGGCCCAGCGGCACATCCGGGGCGGCATCGCCACCCGCAAAAAATACCGCGGCGACTGAAAGAGCGCGGAAGGAGGGACCCTGAATCATGGCAAATCGACAACACGGACGGCCCAGGAGCCCGGCGGGCGGGCGGAGCATCCGGGCCGTGCCCGTCTCCCGGTCCCCGAGCCGGGAAACCGCCCCGCCGGGCACGCCCATCTACACGGAGCCGGAGGTCCGCCGCTGGCCCCACCCGCTGGAAGACCCGCCCTCCCCCGCGCCGGAGCCCGCCATGCATTATATCCGCTGCGCCCTGTCCTACCAGAACCAGCTTCTGGCGGACATCAAGGTCCTGCTGGAGCAGCTGGCGGCGTCTCCCCCGGCGGCGGAAAACACGGCGGAGCCGGAAAAGGATGGCGAGAATTTGTCTAAGTTGTAAACTTTCTGAAAATATTTTAAATCCCTTGTAAGAAATGACAGAAACCGCGAGATTCCGGCAGAAAAAATAGCGGCGATGCCGCTATTTTTTCTCTTGTCTTTTTCCGGGGACCGCTTTATAATGAAGCAAACATCCCCGTTCCGCCTTTGGACGGGCCTTTTTCCCGCGCTTACTTTTGATGATACGCGCCCATGCGGTGGGCGCACAGGAGGTTTCCCATGGCATCCAGACTTCGCCGCCGGAAGCGCAGCCCCTGGCTTGTGACCCTGCTGCTGTTGTTCATCCTCATCGGGCTGTGCTTCGCCGTGGTCCGGGTTTACTTCCGGGCCCCGGACCAGAAAGCCGGGGACTCCGTCATGATCCAGCGGGTAAATACCCCCGCCGTTTCGGACGACCTCTCCGACGAGGAGGCGGAGGCCCTCCGCTCCCACTATGAGCGCAAGCCCCAGTTCTGGACCATCCTGCTCTCCGGCCGGGACGACGACAACGGCGGCACGGACACAAACATCCTGGTGGCCGTGGACGTGCCAAACGGCTATGTATACGGCGTCAGCATCCCCCGGGACACCAAATCCAGCATCAACGGGAAAAACCGCAAAATTAACTTCGCCTACAACGCCGGGGGCATGGAGCTGCTGGCGGACACGATATCCGGCCAGCTGGGCATCCCGGTGGACTACACGGTGCTGGTGAACCTGAAGGGGTTCCAGGCCCTGGTGGACACCATCGGCGGCGTGGACTTTTACATTCCGGTGGACATGCACTATGAAGACCCCTATCAGAACCTTTCCATCCATTTCTCCAAGGGCATGCGGCACCTGAGCGGGGAGGAGGCTTTGAAGGTGGTCCGCTGCCGGAGCGCCTACGCCTCCCAGGACATCGGCCGGATGCAGACCCAGCAGGACTTCCTGAAGGCCGTGGCCAAGCAGTTGATGACCCCCGAAATCGCCCTGAAGCTGCCGGACCTGTGCGGCATCTTCATCAACTATGTGGAAACCGACCTCAACGCGGGCAACCTGGCCTGGCTGGGCGGAGAGGTCCTTAACATGGGAATGGACAACATCAGCTTCGCCACCCTTCCCGGCGAGTGGCACGACCCCTACATCTACCTGGACCAGGAGGAGGTCCTGGCCATGGTAAACCAGTACCTGAACCCCTATACCGAGGACCGCACGGCGGAGGATCTGAACATTTTAACCTAACCCACCGTCCGAAAGGAACGCCATGAAAAAAACGTTTTCCGCCCTGCTGCTGGCCGTCTGCCTGCTGCTGGCCCTCCCCGCCCAGGCCGCCCAGGCGGCGGGCTTTGCCCGCGGCCGGACCTACGCCGGGGAGTTCTCCGACCTGACGCCGGATTCCCCCTTCTACGACAACGTAACGGCCCTCTATGAGTACGGCCTTTCCAACGGGAAGGACGGCGGCACCTTCGGCCCGGGGGACCCGGTGACCCTGGGACAGGCCGTCATCTTCGCCGGGCGGGTCCGGGGCCTCTACCGGGCCGGGGACGCCGAGGCCGCCCTGGCCTACCGCCGGGAGAGCACCCCGGGGGCCCTGGCCTACCTGCGCTACCTCCAGGCGGAGGGCGCGCTGGAGGCGGACTTCGTGGGCGGTTACATGGAGCTCTACGAGCCCGCCACCCGGGCCCAGGTGGCCCACGTCCTGGCCCGCGTCCTGCCGGAGGAGGCCCTGCCCCCTGTCCACGGGGAACTGGTCACCGTGGCCTACTCCTCCCGGCGCTTCATCTCCGACGTCAGCGAGTACACCCCCTACTATCAGGACATCCTGGACCTCTACCGCAAGGGCGTCTCCACGGGCAGCGACGCGTCGGGCTCCTTCCTCCCCGGCGAGCCCATCACCCGGGGGGCCCTGGCCGCCATGCTCACCCGTATGCTGGACCCCGCCCTGCGGGTCCGGCCTCAGTGGGATCTCAGCCACCTCTACAGCGCCGCCGGCGCCACCTTGCCGGACCTGGTGGAGCCGGGGGAGTTCGTGCCCTCCCCCTCCACGCAGGAGGAGCTGGAAAGCGCCCTGCGCTACATGCTGGCCCAGGGCAGCGACCAGCTGGTGTTCCACCTGCCCGGCCTCTCCGAGGAGAAGTCCCGCCAGCTCATGGACCAGTCCCTGGCCGTGATGAAGGACCACTGCGAGCAGGGCTATAACCAGGTCCACTGCACCTGGAGCCGGGAGCTGGTGACCTTAAGCTTTTCCGCCGCCGGGGCGGGGCGGCGCACCCAGGAGTACCGGGCCGCCAGCATAGAGGCCGCCGCCGCCGTCCACGATCGGCTCTGGGAGGAGGGGGCCCTCCGCCTGGACATGACGGAGAAGGAAAAGGCCTTGGTTTACTACGACTGGATCTGCGACAACTGCGCCTACGACTACCACGCCAAGGACGACTCCCTCAGCCACATCCCCTACAGCCTCTTCGCCAAAAAGACCGCCGTCTGCGACGGCTACACCGGGGCCTACAACCTGCTTCTAAAGCTGGAGGGCATCCAATGCTCCACCATCATCCAGGGGGACCACATCTGGTCCGTGGCCATCCTGGACGGCACGGAGTACCACATCGACACCACCTGGGGGGACAGCGGCAGCGAAACCATCTACGACTACTTTGCCATGACCCCGCAGCAGTCCATGGAGATCCACGCGGAAAAAAGCATCCTGTAAGCGCCGGCGGCGCGGGGACTTGTCCCCGCGCCGCTTTGCCGTCTTTTGGAGGCTCACCGCCGGATGTCCAGGGCCCGGCACACCTGGGCCAGGGTCAGGCGGTACACGCCGTAGATCAGGGCGGACACCGCCGCCACCACCGCCAGGTTGGCCAGGAGGCCCGCCGCCTCGCTGGGCGTAATGCCCGCGGGACTGCCGTTGAAGTACATAATCATGACATAAAAGGCGTAAATCAACCCCGTGCCCGCCAGGGCGGGCACCAGGAACACCCGCTTCACCTGCCCCCGGACGGAGCGGCGGAGATAGGCGTTGGAGGCCCCCAAATGCCTGAGGTCGTCGTAGACCTTCCGGTTTGTCAGGGCGATGGTCATGCACCGGGTATAGGCAATCACAAACACGGCGGCAAAGCACACCACAGCCACAAAGACAAAGAGGATGAGGAACACCGCCGAGGTCTTTACAAAGTCCATCCTGTCCAAAATCCGGAACGCAGGCATGTACTGCCAGTCCATCCGGAAGGCGGAGCTGTCCCGCTGAGCGTAGTCGATGACGGTAAAGCCGTATTCCGCGCAGTTCTCCCGGTCCAGGAAGTAAGCGCCCTCCTCCGCCAGGTACTGGTCCCGGACCACCGGGTCCCAGCCGTCAAACTGGGCCACCTCGATGGTGGAGTGGTCCACAATCTCGTTGAACAGGGCTTTGGCGAAGTCATAGGTCTCCTCGCAGTTTTCCACGTTGAAGCAGACCTGGGTCTCCCGCCACTCCTCCGTCAGGCCCGCCCCCAGGGCGGCAAAGTCGGCGTCGTTCATCACATAGCGCCCGAAGAGGCTGTCATAGCGCAGGGGCTCCAGGGACGTGACGGGGAGCTGTTCCCCGGTCAGATAGTTGGTCACGAGGCTCTTGTCCGGGGCAAAGCCCAGCTTGCTCCCCTCCGTGTCGACGACGCCGCGAATCTCGCCGCCGGCCAGGTCCACATGCTCCCCTGTCAAAGCCTCGTAGCCGGAGGCGGAAAGAAACAGCTCGGTGCTCATGACCTCTTTGTACTCCGCGCGCCAGGTGGTGCCCATGGGGCCCTCCTCCTCAATGTGGTCCTCGCCGTCCACCGCCAGGCGGAGCATGGGGACGGCGGCGAAGTCCGTGACGGTCACGCCGTACTCCTCCGCCAGGGCCCGGACCTCCTCCTCCAGGGGGATGTCCTGGTCCGCCCGGAAGTTGTAGACGTAATCCACCGGACGCTGGTCATAGGAAATCATGGACCCGGTGCTCAGCATGGGGGTGTAGAAGCTGCCGAAGTACGCGCCGGCAATCAGCAGGGTCATCACCAGCATGTTCCGCACCGTCTGGCGGCCCTGAAAGCGCATCTGGCTGGTGGCGATCAGGTCCTTGTAGAGCTTCTTTTTCCCGTTCCAGCCGTTGACCACCGTGTGCAGGAGAATCATATAGAGGCCAATCAAAGCGGGGACGTAAAAGACCGCGGTCAGCCCCTCGGGGGGATACCAGTGGAGAATGCTTATGAAGAAGACGGAGGACATATAGCCCAGAAAGCCCCCCAGGGCCAGCAGGCCGATGCCAACGGGCCCGTACCACCGGGGGACATCCCGGATGGGCTCGGACTTGTGGGACTCCTGGACGATGTCGATGATGTTGGTCCGCTTCACGGACCGGCTCCCCAGGAAGAACATCATGGCGATGACAAAGGCGGAGAAGGCCAGGGACAATACATAGGCGTTCGGGTCAAACACCAGCCGCATCTCCTCCGTATCCACCACGCAGAGACGGAATACCTGCCACAGCACCCAGGCCAGCGGCCCGCCCAGAAGAGCCCCGGCGGCGCAGGAGCCCAGGGAGATCACTCCCAGCTCCCGGTACAGCTCCCCCCGCACCTGGGCCCGGGTGGCCCCCAGGGCCAGGAACACGCCGGTCTCCCGGGACTTCTGCCGGAAGAAGAGACCGGAGGCGTAGGTGGTGAACACGGCGCAGCCGATGACCGCCAGGGTGAAGATCATCATGACCTGCTTGCGGCTGTCGCCCCCCTCGGGGAGGACGTTCAGGATGGTGGGGGCCCGCATCATGCAGACGTAGGCCGTAATCAGCAGCACGGAGAAAAAGCAGCAGCCCGAGAGGAGCGCGTATTGCTTCTTGTTCCTCCGGCGCATCAGGGCATAAACTTCGGAAAAATGGCGCATGGTTATTCCCTCCCCATTTCCCGGACCGCGTCCAGAAGCTGGTCCTGGAACGTCTCCCGCTCCGTGGCCCTCTTCTCCAGCACCTTCCAGACCACGCCGTCCCGGAGAATCACCACCCGGTCGCAGAAAGAGGCGGCGTAGGAGTCGTGGGTCACCATGAAAATCGTGGCCTCCAGGGCCTGCTTGGCCTGCTCAAAGGAGCGGATGACGGCCCGGGTGGACTTGGAGTCCAGGTTGCCCGTGGGCTCGTCGGCCAGAATCAGCAGCGGGTGGTTGATGAGGGCCCGGGCCACGGCGGTGCGCTGCTTCTCGCCGCCGGAGATCTCCGCCGGGTATTTGTCCCGGATGCCCGCGATGCCAAAGACCTCGCAGAGCTGATCCGCCCGCTGCTCCGTCATGCCGGAGACGACGCCGCCGATGATGGCGGGAAGCAAAATGTTCTGCCGCACCGTCAGGCCGTCCAGCAGGAGGAAGTCCTGAAAAACGAAGCCCAGCTGCTTGTTGCGGACCTCCGCCAGGGCGTCCTCCCCCAGGCGGGCCAGCTCGGTTTTCCCCAGGCGGATACTGCCGGAGTCGGCGGGGATGTAGCAGGAGATACAGTTCAAGAGGGTGGTCTTGCCGGAGCCGGAGGGGCCCATAACGGCCACGAACTCACCCTTTCCCACTTGAAGGGAGACTCCCTTCAGCACCTCGTAGGAGGTCTTTCCCACTTGATAGGATTTGCACAGATTTTCTACAGTCAGCATCATAGTCATCCTTTCTTACAGCATGAATTGAATTGCCGCAATGACGGCGAGATGGGCGGGATAGAAGGCGTAGAAGAACCACTTGGGGATTTTCAGCCCGGAGCGGGTGGGGAGGAAGATCAGCGGCGCGGCCAGCAGGGCAAACACAGCCCAGTCCACGGCGAAGCCGCCCAGCTTCAAGGCCAGCGGGTCCTCCAGATAGCCGCCCCAGAGGCAGGGCAGGTAGGTCAGCACATAGAGGGCCGCGCCAATTTTGGGGTGGTTCCGGCAGAGGAAGAAAATCAGCATCAATTGAATCCCGATGCCGGAATAGTCGAAGTTCCACCAGCTCACCGCGAAGAAGGCCCCCAGGAACAGCCACCACTTCCGCTCCTTCAGCCCGTACATGGCCAGGAGGGACAAAAACAGGGTAAAGAAGATGTTCCAGTTGCTCCAATTCCGGTCCACCATCCAGTCATGGGGGTGGAAGGCCAGGACGTAGAAGGGCTGGGAGACCACGGCGAACACCGCCAGGCGGCCCAGATACCGCTTGATGTTTCGGGTGTACAGCAGTCCCACGGTCAGGCAGTAGCAGAAAATCGGAAACGCCAGCCGCCCAATCCAGCGGAAGGCCCCGACCTCCGGAAAGAAGGCGCCGCCCACATGGTCGATGAGCATGGAGACGATGGCCGCGAGCTTCAAAAGGTCCGTGTCCAGATTCGTTTGCAGCCGGGGCCCCTGCCGGGGGACCTCCGTGGGGGTGGTCAGGGCGGCGCGGATGGAATTCCAATTCATAGCAAGCACTCCCTTTATTCTGTGGCAGCGATTGATACGGAAGTCCGGCTGTAAATGCTTACGTCCGCTTCCATTGCCAGAATAGCGCAAAAAAACGGCCCCCGCAAACGGGGCCGCTCTCTTTGGCGGGTCTGTTGTAAAGTTTGGGGGCTCCGGCGCAAGCGGCGTCATCTTTGGCGCTTTTGCCGTCATAATTGGTTTGGCGAATGGCCGGGGATATGCTATAATAGCCCCAGCAAACCGCAAGGAGATGATACCATGCTGCGAATCGGCATCTGCGACGACAGCGCCGACGCCCGCGTCGCCCTCCGGGCCGCGTTGGAGCGGGCCCTGGAGCGGCGGCGGAGCGGGGCGGACACGTCCTTTTTTGAATTCTCCTCCGGGGAGGGCCTCCTCCGCTGGCTGGGCAGCCACGCCGGGGAGCTGGACCTGGTATTTTTGGACATTGAAATGGGGGAGCTGAACGGCATGGAGACCGCCCGCCGCCTCCGGGAGGCGGACGAGGGACTGCTGCTGGTCTTTGTCACCGGCTACACGGACTACGTGTTCGACGGCTATTCCGTGGGGGCCCTGGGCTACCTGATGAAGCCCCCCAAGCCGGACCAGCTGGACGGCGTGCTGGACCGGGCGGCGGAGGCCCGCCTCCGGGAGGGGGACCAGGCCTTCCTCTGCCGCAGCGGCGAGACGCTGTACCGGATTCCCAAGAAGAGCATTCTCTATTTCGCCTCCGACCGGCGGCAGGTCACCTGCGTCTCCGCCGTCCGGACCTATACCTTTTACGGCAAGCTGGACGACGTGGAGCGGGACGTGGGAGAGTCCTTCGTCCGGGTCCACCAGCGCTATCTGGTCCGCACCGCCGCCGTAGAGCGGATGGAGGGAAGCCAGGTCTTTGTGGGCGGCGAGGCGCTTCCCGTCAGCCGGGCCTGCCGCTCCGCCGCCCTGGCCGCCCTGGCCCGGACGGCCCTGGAGGGCTAGGCCATGGCTTCAACGTTTTTAATCAGCCTGGCGGAATACCTGCTGCTCTGCTTTCAAAATTGGTTCTGGCTGATCCTGGTGTTTACCAGCGGCTTCTTCCTCTTTCGGATCGTGTCCGCCTTTTTGGCGGTGAAGCCCCGGCGGGGCTGGCGAATCGCGCTGGTCCTGTTTCTGGGCAGCATCTCCGACATGGTGATTTGGCTGGGGGACACCAATCTGCTGTTCATCCTGCTGTTCTTTTTCCCCGTGCTCCTGCTGGCCTCCAAGGGGGACCGGGCCGGGCGGCTGACGCTGACGGTCATCTTTTTCTGCCTCATCATGTCCGTCAACGCCGTGCTGGATACCTATTATGGCCCCATTATGGCCAACTTCGGCCTGGACGATCTGTATTACTACAGCAGTAAATTCATCCGCCTCGCCGTCTGGGCCCTGCTGTACCTGGCGCCGCGGAAACACCTGCCAAAGCGCCCGCCCCAGCTCTCCCCCCGGTTTTGGAATCTGGTGCTGCTCCTGGCCGCCATGCCCTTCAGCTCGCTGCTGGCGGTGGTGCTGCTGCCCCTTCTCCAGTCGGATTATATCTACAGCAACGCTCTTCTCCACGGCCTGATTATGAATCTGGGGGTAGCGGTGCTCCCCTTTATCTTCCTCACCTCCCTGGCCCTGCTGTACGCCATATTGGTACTGGAAAACCACCAGCGGCTGGAGGAGGCAGACAAGCTGGCCTCCCTCCGGGAAAGCTACTACCAGGGCCTCCAGCGGGAGGAGCGGCAGGTCCGCACCCTCCGCCACGACCTGCGGAACCACCTGACGGCCCTCCGGGGCCTGGTGGACATGGGGGAGGACGGCAAGGCCCTGCAATACATCGACCAGCTTGCCGACTCCCCCGCCCTCCGGGGCGGGAAGCGGCTGTGCGAAAACGACGCGGCCAACGCCGTCCTCTCCGCCAAGGCGGAGGCCATGGGCCGCTCGGGCCTCACGGCGGACTTTTCCGTGTCCCTGCCCAAGGATCTGCCCCTGGCAGAGGTGGACCTGTGCGCCCTGCTGGGAAACGCCGCGGACAACGCCATGGAGGCGGCGGAGGAAGCGGAGGACAAGACCGTCACCCTCCGCTGCCGGGCGGAAAAGGGCCTTTTCATGCTCCGGGTGGAAAACGCCTACGCCGGGGAGCTGGCCCCGGACCTTGCCACCACCAAGGCGGACAGGACGTCCCACGGCTTCGGCCTGGCGGGGATGCGGGAAATCGCGGAGCGCCTGGGCGGGTCCCTGGAGACCCGGGCCGGAGGCGGGCGGTTCCAGCTGGTGGTGTGCCTGCCTCTGCTGCCGTGAAAAAACGCGCCTCCTCCCATCTGGGGAGAGGCGCGTTTCGCTCTATTTGCTATTTGATTTCCGTACCCTTCACCCGCAGGCGGTTCATGGCCCGGGCCAGGGTCGCCTGGGCCAGCTGGTACTCCTGGCGGCTCTTCTTCTGGAGCATGGCCTCCCGTGCCTCATCGGCCTCCCGGCGGGCCCGGGCGGCGTCGATCTCCTCGGGCCGTTCCACGGAGTCCACCAGCACCAGGACCTCGTTTTTCTCAATCTTCACCAAGCCGGAGGACACCGCCGCCAGCTGGACGGGCCCCTCCGGAGTCTGGTAGCGCAGGGTCCCCGGCAGGATGGCGGCAATCATGTCGCTGTGATGGGCCAGGATGCCCTGCTCCCCGTCGCTGGTGGGGACGGTCAGGCTGACGCAGGGCCCCTCGTAGAAGGAGCGGTCCGCCGCCAGGATGTGGGCCTGAAAGACTTCCATCACGCCTCACCCGCCTCGATCTTTTTCGCCTTTTCCACCACGTCCCGCCAGGTACCCACGTTGTAGAAAGCCGCCTCCGGGTACTGGTCCAGCTCGCCGTTTACCAGCTTTTCAAAGCTCTCCAGGGTGTCCTTCAAGGGGACGTAGACCCCGGGGATGCCGGTGAACTTCTCCGCCACTGTCGTGGGCTGGGCAAAGAAGCGCTGGAGCCGCCGGGCCCGGGCCACGGTCTTCTGGTCCTCCTCGCTGAGCTCGTCCATGCCCAGGATGGCGATGATGTCCTGAAGCTCCATGTACTTTTCCAAAATCTCCTGGCAGGTCCGGGCCACGCGGTAATGCCGCTCTCCCACCACGTCCGCCTCCAAAATCCGGGAGGAGGAGGCCAGGGGGTCCACCGCCGGGTAGATGCCCTGCTCGGAGATCTTCCGGCTCAGCACCGTCGTCGCGTCCAAATGGGCGAAGGTGGTGGCCGTGGCCGGGTCCGTCAGGTCGTCGGCGGGGACGTAGACCGCCTGGACGGAGGTGACGGAGCCGTTTTTGGTGGACGTGATCCGCTCCTGAAGCTCTCCCATCTCGTTGGCCAGCGTCGGCTGATAGCCCACGGCGGAGGGCATCCGGCCCAGGAGGGTCGATACCTCGCTGCCCGCCTGGACGAAGCGGAAAATGTTGTCGATGAAAAGCAGCACGTCCTTGCGCTCCTTGTCCCGGAAGTACTCCGCCATGGTGAGCCCCGCCAGGGCCACCCGCATCCGAACGCCGGGGGACTCGTTCATCTGCCCGAAGACCAGGGCGGTTTTCTCGCTGACGCCGCTCTCCCGCATCTCCCGCCAGAGGTCGTTGCCCTCCCGGGAGCGCTCTCCCACGCCGGTGAAGATGGAGTAGCCGCCGTGCTCCGTGGCCACGTTGTGAATCAATTCCTGAATGAGGACGGTCTTGCCCACGCCCGCGCCGCCGAAGAGGCCGATCTTGCCTCCCCGGGGATAGGGCTCCAAGAGGTCGATGACCTTGATGCCCGTCTCCAGAATCTCCACCGCCGGGCTCTGCTCGTCAAAGGCGGGGGGCTTGCGGTAGATGCTCTTTCTCGGCGTGCCCTCGGGCACGGGGCCGCCGCCGTCGATGGGCTGGCCCAGGACGTTGAACATCCGCCCCAGGGTGGCCGTGCCCACGGGCACCTCGATGGTCTTATCCGGCACGTCCACCGCCAGGCCCCGGGCCAGGCCCTCGCTGGGGGAGAGCATGACGCAGCGCACCGTGCGCTTCCCCACATGCTGGGCCACCTCCATCACCCGGAGGCCGCCGTCCTTCTCCACGGTCAGCTCCTCCCGCAGCCGGGGAAGCTCTCCGCTTTGGATATCCACGTCCACCACAGGGCCGGATATCTGTACAATAATGCCTCTTTCCAAATTCGGTTACCTCCCCTTCTTTTGGCGCTGGGCCCGGGCCCCGGCGGAGATCTCCGTAATCTCCTGGGTAATGGCCGCCTGGCGGACCCGGTTATACTGGAGGGACAGCTCCCCCAGGAGCTTTTCCGCGTTCCGGTCCGCGTTGTCCATGGCGCTCATCCGGGCGTTCTGCTCGCAGCAGAAGCTGTCGATCAAGGCGCTGTAGATAAAGCCGGTGACATAGCTCCGCATAACGCTGTTCAGCACGGTCCCCACATCGGGGTAGAACTCGAAGCGCTCCGTCATGGCCCCCTCCCCCGCCGGGGCTCCGGCGAAGTGGGTCCGGTGGAAGGGCAGGAGCCGGGTGGAGCGGGCTTGGGCGCTCATGGCGCTTTCCATGTCCGTGTAAATGAGGTAGATCTCCTTCAGCTCCCCCCGGTCAAAGCCGTCCAGCAGCAGCGCGCTGATCTCCCGGGCCCGGGCCATAGTGGGGTTTTGCGCGGTGTAGAGGAAGCTGTGCTCAATGGGGATTTTCCGCTGGTCGAAAAACCGCCGTCCGTATTCCCCCACCACAAAGAGCTTCGTGTCCGGGTGCCGCTCCAAAAGCTCCTGGGCCACCCGGATGGCATTTTGGTTATAGGCCCCCGCCAGGCCCTTGTCGGCGGTGATGAGGAGGCAGCCATAGGTCCCCTTCAGAGGCGCGTCGCTGCCCATCGGGTAGAAGAAGCGGCTGTCCACGTTGTAGGCCGTGCGGAAAATCCGCCGGATTTCCCCCCGGAGGGCCTCGAAGTAGGGCCGGGTCTGGTCCAGCTCCTGCCGGGCCCGGCGGAGCTTGGTGGAGGCGATCAAATACATGGCGTTGGTGATTTTCCGGGTCTCTCCCACGCTCTCGATGTGGGTCTTGAGCTCCTTGGTTCCCGCCATGTCAGCCGTCCTTCCTTCCGGCGAAGCTCTCCAAAGCCCGCCTCGCCAGGCCGGCTATCTCCTCCCGGTCCTCCGGGCTCAGCCGGCCGGTGCGGTCCACGCGGCTGCACAGATCCGGGGCCTCCGCCTCCACCTCCGAGAGCAGATGGGCCCGGAAGGCATCCATCCGCTCCAAGGGCACGTCCTGACACACGCGCGCCATGGCGGCCACCAGGATGATGACCTGCTGGTGCTGGGACAGCGGCGCGTACCGGGGCTGGCGCAAAAGGCGCATCAGGCCCTGGCCGTAGCGGAGCTGGCGCTTCGTGGCGTCGTCCAGGTCGCTGGAAAACTGGGTGAAGACCTCCATCTCCCGGTACTGGGCCAGATCCAGCCGGAGGGTTCCCACGGCCTTCTTCATGGCCTTGGTCTGGGCGTCGCCGCCCACCCGGGAGACGGAGAGGCCCACGTTGACGGCGGGCCGCTGGCCCGCGAAGAACAAATCGCTCTCCAGGAAGATCTGCCCATCGGTGATGGAAATGATGTTGGTGGGGATATAGGCGGACACGTCCCCCGCCTGAGTCTCCACAATGGGCAGGGCGGTCATGCTGCCGCCCCCCAGCTCGTCGGAGAGGTGGGCCGCCCGCTCCAAAAGGCGGGAGTGGAGGTAGAACACGTCGCCGGGGTAGGCCTCCCGCCCCGGGGAGCGCTCCAAAAGGAGGCTCAGTGTCCGGTAGGCGATGGCGTGCTTGCTCAAATCGTCGTAGACAATCAGCACATCCCGGCCCTGGCGCATAAAGTGCTCCCCCAGGGCACAGCCCGCGTAGGGCGCGATATATTGAAGGGCGGCGGAGGCGCTGGCCGGGGCGGTGACCACGGCGGTGTACTCCATGGCCCCCCGGCGGCTCAGGTTCTCCACAATCTGGGCCACGCTGCCGGTCTTCTGCCCAATGGCCACATAGACGCACACCACGTCCTTCCCCTTCTGGTTCAAGATGGCATCCAGGGCGATGGCCGTCTTTCCGGTCTGGCGGTCACCGATGATCAGCTCCCGCTGGCCCCGGCCGATGGGGAACATGGAGTCGATGGCCAAAAGGCCCGTCTCCATGGGGGTGTTCACCGGCTGGCGGTCCAGAATGCCGGGGGCCGGAGTCTCAATAGGCCGGTATGCCTCCGCAATGATTTTTCCCTTTCCGTCCACGGGAACGCCCAGGGCGTTCACCACCCGGCCCAGGAAGCCCTCGCCCACCGGCATGCCGGCGGTTTTCAGGGTCCGGCGGACCATACTTCCGGCGCAGACCTCCTCGCCGCTGCCGAAGAGGATGCAGCTCACGCCGTCCCGGCGCAGATCCTGGACCATGCCCTTCACGCCGGAGCTGAACAGCAAAATCTCGCCATACTGGGCGTGGTCCAAACCCTTGACGGAGGCGATTTCGCCGTCCACCGCCGTCACCTCGCCGATCTCCTCGGGGGCCACGGCCACGGTCCAGTCCTCCACCGCCTGGCGCATCAGGGGCAGGATGTCGTTGGACCCGCTTTCCAGTCCCCGGACGTAGTCCCGGAACTGCCGCACCCGGCCCTGCAAGGTCCAGTCGTACATGTCCGCCCCCACCTGGAGGCGGAAGCCCTGCTTCAGCGCCGGGTCCTCCTCCCATTGCAGGGGAATTTTCCGCTTGTACTTGTCCGCCAGAAATTTCTCAAAGCGCCGGAGCTGTTCCTCCGTGGGCTTGACGGCGCTGCGGAGCTCCGCCTTGAGGCTGCCTCTAGTGGTCCTCATGGGCTCCTCCTCCCTCCGCCAAATTCAGGAATTGGTCGAAGAGGTCCGTGTCGGCCTTCACCGTCAGCTTCTTCACCGCGGCCACCGTCAGCTCCCGCAGCTCCCGCTGGGACTCCCGGATGATCTGCTCCCGGCTGCTGGCGGCCTCCTCCTTGGCCTTGGCGACGATTTGCTTCGCCTGGGCCATCTGCTCCTCCACGGACTGCTGGACCGCCGCCTGGGCCTTGGCCCGGGCCTGGTGGATCTCCTCCTCCGCCCCGTCCAGCTTGGCCCGGTAGGCGGCTTTCAGCTCCTCCGCCTCCCGGAGCTTCCCGGCGGCCTGATCCTCCAAATCCCGGTAATAGGCTTCCCGCTTTTCCATGAACTGCTTCACCGGCTTGTAGAGCAGGAAGTACAGCCCGCCGGTGAGAATCGCCAGGTTCATCCAGTGCAGCAGAATCTGCTGCCAGTCAACATTCAGGGGAATATTCACAGCCTCCACCTGCCTTACAACACGAAGATGATGAGGATGACCACCAGCAGGGCGTAGATGATGGCCGTCTCGATAAAGACCAGGCCCAGCATCAGCATGGTCCGAATCTTGCTCTCGGCCTCCGGCTGGCGTCCGATGCTCTCCACCGCCTTGCCGGTGGCGATGCCCATGCCCAGGCCGCCGCCCAGGGCCGCCAGGCCGATGGCCACGGCGGAGGCCAGGCCCTTTCCGCCGGAGGCGTCCTCTCCCTGGACCTCCTCTTGGGCGTTGGGCGCCCCGGTTTCCTCCTCCGCCGCCAGGGCGGGCACGGCCAGGGCCGCCGCCAGCAGCAGCAC
This sequence comes from uncultured Oscillibacter sp., assembly GCF_950073225.1. Taxonomy (NCBI): domain Bacteria; kingdom Bacillati; phylum Bacillota; class Clostridia; order Eubacteriales; family Oscillospiraceae; genus Oscillibacter; species uncultured Oscillibacter sp. The sequence continues at coordinate 13,775 of NZ_CATMPS010000016.1, read as the reverse complement.
CAGGCCCAGCATCCACAGCTTCTTTACAAACTTGCTCATCACAAAAATCCTCCCATTATGTTTGTTTTCAGGCCCCGCTCAGGCGGCCCGGCGCTTTTTCTTCTCCTTCGGCGGGGAGGGCTCGGACACCTCGCCGTAATACAGGGCCGTCAGCATGGTCAGCACATAAGTCTGAATCAGCGCGTGAAGCAGGGTGAACAGCACGCCCACAATCACCGGCAGCACAAAGCTCAGGCTCACGTAGTAGTACACCAGCTCCGTCACCAGCAGCCCGCTGAGCAGGGCGCCGAAGAGCCGGAAGCTCATGGAAATGGGCAGGGAGAACTCCTTCAGCGTCTTCCCCACGCCCTTTACCCCGTTCACCGCGATGCCGCCGGAGAGAATCGTCAAGTAGGAAAAGGTCCCCATGGCAATGGCGGCGTTCACGTCGGACAGGGGAGCGGGCAGGGTGATGGGGTGGCCGTGGACCGTGACGGCCTGGAGGCCCAGCAGCTCGAAAAGCGTCCCCACGAAGATGTAGGCCCCAGCGGCAAAGATATAGGCCCCCAGGAAGCCCCATCGGTGGGGGCTGCTGCCTTTCGCCATGCCGCTGAAAAGGCCCACCACCTCCTCCAGCAGCATTTGAAATTTCCCCGGCCTGTACTGGAACCTCGGAATCACGAAGACCCGGATACAGGCGGCGGCCAGGAGCAGCATCAGCGTCACCGTAAAGGCGGAGATCAGCCCCGGGTTCACCTCCTTCAGCCCGAAGAGGCTGATCCGGTTCACATCGTGGAGCACGGCATCCCGCATGGCCTCCTTCACGGTTTCCGTCCGGCCGGGAGACCCCGCCAGCAGCGCGCCCGCCAGCAGCGCCAGGACTGCGGCCAGCCACAGCGCCAGGCCCTTTTTATGTTCTTTCATCAAGCATCCCCTCTCTCCCAAGCTCCCCCGCCCAGGCCCGCGGGCAGGGGGCGTGGATTTGCTACGGTTTGATTATAGTAACTCCTCCGGAAAAGTCAAGTCTTTCAAGAGCGAAAACGCTTGCGTAAATCCTTTCCCGGCCCAAACTTTAACACGTCCTTGATGCCCGGAGGGCGCGAAAAAAATCCGGACCCCATTCCCGGGAGGATGGAGTCCGGATTTCCGGCTTGGCTTGGGTCAGCGGAGGGCGTAGATCTGGGTGTAAATGCCCACCCAGTGCAGGGCCGCCCCCGCCAGGACGAAGACGTGCCAGACACAGTGGTCATACTTCCTCTTCCCGGCGAAGGGAATCATCCCCAGGGTGTAGGCCAGCCCCCCCGCGAAGATGAACCACAGCAGGGTCCGGCTGTAAAGGTACATCCGGGGCAGGAATACCAGCCCGCTCCACCCGATGAGGAAGTACAGCGTGAAGTGCAGGGCCCGCCAGCGGCCCGGGCCGAAGACCATCACCAGCGTCACGCCGGTGAGGATAACCGCCCACTGGACGCAAAAGATGGCCACCCCGGCGGCTCCGCCCAAATACACCAGCAGAATCGGGGCGAAGGTGCCGCCGATCAGCAGATAGATGGACGTGTAATCGAACCTCCGGCAGACCCGCTTCACCTGGGAGCCGGCGGGCATGGCGTGGTAGACGCAGCTCATCAGCATCATCGCCACCATGCTGATTCCGTAAACGCAGGAGGCCAGCAGCTCCATAGCCCCCTGGGACCGGAGCAGCAGCAGCGTCAGCGCCACCGCCGCACCCAGGGCCCCCAGACCGTGGCTCACGGCGTTGAAGACCTCCGCCCCCAGCGTCAGCCGGGGTGGCTCGTTCCGGGCCTGTATTTTCGCCCGGCGGACCGCCCGCAGGCGGGCCCGCTGCAATTCCTGTTTCGTCAAAACGGCCTCCATAATGCTCCTCCTCAGCGCAAGCTGCTTATACCGTGTAATATAGTTTCTAAAACCATATTACACGATTTGTATTTATATTGCAAGTAGTTTTTGCGAAATATTTTAAATCTATCCCAACGCCCTGGATTTTAGCACAAGCCGGCGCGGAAATCTTTGGATAAATCGCTGAAATTTTTCATATTTTTCCAGTCCGCTTCCAATTGTACCCGCTAGTTCAACTAGCGCGGGCTGCGGAGCTGCGCTGTCCCGTCCGCGGGAGGCGGCGCTTCCTCTCTCCCGCGGCCATTCGCCTTTTCACAAAAGCGGAGCCGCACATCCAGGCCTCCCATTTCTAAAAAAGAAGCCGGACCGTTTGGCCCGGCTTCCCGATTCTCATTTTTCAGCGCTCCCCTCCAATTCCGCCATGCTCCGTTTAAACTGAACGGCAAACATGGAGGCGGTGGCGGTCACCGCCAGGAAGTCCGCCGCCGGTTCCGCCAGGAAGACGGCGAAGGTCTTATCGGCGAAAAAGTTCGGCAGGATATAGATGAGGGGGATCAGCAGAATGATCTTCCGCAGCACCGCCAGGAACAAAGAGGTCTTGGCGTTTCCCAGGGCCACGAAGGTCTGCTGGCAGGCGATCTGGACGCCGAAGAGGCAGGTGGTGCCCATGTAAATGCGCAGGGCCCAGGCGGCGTAATCCACCAATTCCGGGGTGTTGTTGAAAATCTGCACGAACACCCGCGGAAACAGCTGCACCGCCGCCCAGAGGACTGCCGAGTAAACTACGCAGGATTTCAGCAGGCAGACGAAAGCGTCCTTCACCCGCCGGGCGTTCCGCGCGCCGAAGTTGTAGCTGATGATGGGTTGACAGCCCTGGGTCAAACCCTGGAGGGGCATCATGGCGAACTGCATCATGCTGGTCAGCACCGTCATGGCCCCCACCGCCAAATCCCCGCCGTATTTCAGCAGCGAGGAGTTGAAGCACACGGCGATGAGGCTTTCCGTTGACTGCATGATAAAGGGGGACAGCCCCAGGGCCAGGCAGGGCAGGAATACCTTTGGCCGGGGCCGCAGGTCTTCCCTCCGCAGCCGCCACTTGGTCTTCGGCCCGGTGAGAAAGCGGAGCACCCACGCGGCGGAAACCGCCTGGGAGAGGATCGTCGCCAGGGCCGCGCCCCGGACCCCCAGGCCGAAACCAAAGATGAAAATGGGGTCCAGCAGCGTGTTCAGCCCCGCGCCGATGAGGACGGTTTTCATGCTGACGGTGGTGAAGCCCTGGGCGGTAATATAGGCGTTCATGCCCAGGGTCACCTGGACAAAGAGGGTGCCCATGGTGTAAATCTTCAGATAGTCCAGGGCGTAGCCAATGGTGTTCCCGCTGGCCCCGAAGGTCAGCAGCAGGGGCTCGGCAAAGCTCTGGAATACCACCGTCAGTACAACGGCGGTGATTACCAGCAGGGTGAAGCTGTTGCCCATGATCCTCTGGGAGCCCTCCGGGTCCCCCCGCCCCTCCTGAATGGAGGCCCGGGGCGCGCCGCCCATGCCCACCAGGGCGGCGAAGGCGGAAATGATCATGATGATGGGCAGGCAGACCCCCACCCCGGTGAGGGCCAGGGCCCCCACCGTGTCCACAGGCTTCATGTGGCCGATGTAAATTCGGTCCACCAGGTTATAGAGCATATTGACAATCTGAGAGGTGATGGTGGGCAGGGCCAGGGAGAACAGGAGCCTGCTTACCTTCCCGCTGCCCAGGTCCACACTTTTTTGATTCATGATAAACGCTCCTTTTCCACGCTCAATTTTTCCGTCTCCCGCAGCACCCGCTCCAGCAGAGCCAGGAACACGGCCTGCTCCTCCTCCGTCAGCCCCGCCAGCAGCAGCCGCCCGCAGGCGGCCTGGACCGCCTGGGCCTCCCGGGCCAGGGGCGCGCCCTGTTCTGTGATTTCCAGGTGGACGACCCGCCGGTCCTCCCCGTCGGCCCGCCGGGCCAGAAGGCCCCGGCCTGTCAGCGCCTCCACCGCCTGGGAAACCTGGGACTTCGCCAGGCCCCGCAGCTCCGTCACGTCCCGGGCGGTGTCCTGGCCGGGGTGGTTGGCCAGGAAGAGGAGGACGTGGAGCTCCCGCATGGAGATTCCCGTCTTTTCCAGCAGGGGGAGAAACTGCCGGTCGTAGTATTTTGAAAACTTCCGGGGCAGACGGGTAAGCTGGGCAATGGTGATCATAGGCCCGTCCTCCTTTGTTCTTTTTCAAACTGTTCTTTTTAGAACTATATGAGTATAGCACCGCGCCGTGCCTCTGTCAAGAGGCGATGGAACATATCCCGTTTGAAAAACGTACCGCCGGAACGTCGCTCCGGCCGGTTCTGCAAAACCGGGTTGATGCGGCAACCGCTGTGTGCTATAATCAGTTCTGAAAAGCGAGAATTTGTGAGGTATCCGCGATGCAATATAATCAAGTGATCCTGTTAAAAAATGGTGTTGAATGCTGTTTGAGAAACGGAATGGAATCTGACGCGCAAGCTGTACTTGATAACTTTCATCTGACACATGGAGAAACGGATTATTTGCTTACCTATCCAGACGAGAATTGCTTTGATGTTATGCAGGAAAGCCAATTCCTAAAAGAGAAATTGGAAAGTGAGCATGAAATCGAAATTGTCGCCTTAGTCGGCAATGCCATTGTAGGAACCGCCGGGATTGAGGCAGTGGGCAAAAAATACAAGATTCGCCATCGTGCCGAATTTGGCGTCAGTGTCGCCAAAGAATTTTGGGGGCTGGGAATTGGACGGGCATTAACCGCGGCGTGTATTGAATGCGCAAAGGCCGCGGGATATATCCAGCTTGAACTAAATATGGTTGCAGGCAATACAAGAGCTTTCGCCATGTATCAAAAAGCTGGATTTGTTGAATATGGCAGGAATCCGAAAGGCTTTCATTCTCGATCAGCAGGATTTCAGGAAGTTATTTATATGAGATTGGAATTGTGATAAACGGATAAAGCTGAATTTATGGAGGGAAAGCATGGAAAAATTCTCAGTATTATTGATGATAGCCGCCATTGTCTGCGCCCTGTTTTCAGGTAAAATCGATATGGCGGTAAACGGGGATAAAAAGGTTCAAAAAGTGATTGTCACATTCAGCGCGGGAGTAATATTCGTTTGTGCGATTGCAATGGCTGCGGGAATCTTATCGTGAATCTCCAAATCGAAAAGCTGAACGCTATCAAGCAGCTTCCCCGTATGGGGCAGCTGCTCGTTTTTGATTCCCGCCTTGTTTCGAAAACGTGCCCCGGCTTTCGCCGGGGCACGCAAACGCTTATTTCATCAGTCCGCACACCAAATCGGTATAGCCGGAGGGGTCCTCCAGGGGCAGTCCCGCAATCAGCAGCGCCTGGTTATACAGCAGGGCGGCGTAGGCCTTCGCCTTCTCCGGGTCCGCCTCCACGGCGGCCTCCAGGGCCTGGAAGGCGGGGTGCTCCACGTTCAGCTCCAGAATCCGGTCCGCCTTGATGGACGCGTCGGGCTGGACGGCCTGGAAATACTTCTCCATCTCAAAGCTCAGGCCCTCCCCGGCGGTGAGGCAGACGGGGTGGGATTTCAGCCTCGCGCTGGCCTTGACCTCCTTCACCTTGTCCCCCAGGGCCTCCTTTACAAAGTCAAAGGCGCTCTTGTGGGCCTCGGCCTCCTCCTCGGCCTTTTTCTCCGCGCCCTCCTCGATCTCCTGGTCCAGCACGGAGCGGAATTCCTTCTCCTTGTAAGTCCGCAGGGTCTGGGCGCAGAACTCGTCCACCTCCTCGGTGAAGTAGAGGATTTCCGTCCCCGCGTCCCGCAGGCCCTCGGTCTGGGGGAGCTTGTCGATTTTGTCCACCGTCTCCCCGGCGGCGTAATAAATATATTTCTGGTCCTCCTTCATCCGGGAGACGTATTCGTCCAACGTGACGGGCTTTTTCTCCGTGGAGGAGTAGAACAGCAGCAGGTCCTGGAGCAGATCCTTGTGGCGGCCGTACTCGTTCACCACGCCGTATTTCAGCTGGCGGCCGAAGTTCTTCCAGAAGGTCTGATACCCCTCCCGGTCCTCCGCCAGGAATTTCGCCAGATCCGCCTTGATCTTCTTCTCCAGGTTCCCGGCGATGACCTTCAGCTGCCGGTCGTGCTGGAGAAGCTCCCGGGAGATGTTCAGGCTCAGATCCGGGGAGTCCACCACGCCCCGGACGAAGCGGAAGTGCTCCGGCAGAAGGTCGGCGCATTTGTCCATGATCAGCACGCCGTTGGAGTAGAGCTGAAGCCCCTTTTCAAACTCCTTGGTGTAGTAGTCGAAGGGCGCGGCCCCGGGGACGAAGAGCAGGGCCTTGTAGGTGACGCTGCCCTCCACGGAGACGGGAATCACCCGCTGGGGGTCGGCGTAGTCGTGGAACTTGTCCCGGTAGAACTTGTTGTACTCCTCGGCGGTGACCTCGCTCTTGGCCCGCTGCCAGATGGGCACCATGGAGTTCAGGGTCTCCACCTCGGTATAAGTCTCATACTCCGGCTTGTCCTCCGGGGAGTCCTCCTTCTTCCGGGTTTTGGAAACCTCCATGCGAATGGGGAAGCGGATGTAGTCGGAGTACTTCCGCACCAGCTCCTGGAGCTTCCAGTTCTCCAGGAACTCGCCGTATTTTTCATCCTCCGTGTCGGCCTTGACGTGCATGACGATGTCGGTGCCCACGGTTTCCTTTTCGCATTCGGCGATGGTGTAGCCGTCGGCCCCGGAGGACTGCCATTTATACCCGCTCTCCGCCCCATATTTCCGGGTCACCACGGTGATCTGGTCCGAAACCATGAAGGCGGAATAGAAGCCCACGCCGAACTGGCCGATGACGTCGGTGTCCTTGGCGTCCTCTCCCAACTCCTGCTTGAACTTGTAGGAGCCGGAGGAGGCGATGACGCCCAGGTTGTTTTCCAGGTCCGCCTTGTCCATGCCGATACCGTTGTCGGAGACCGTCAGGGTCCGGGCGTCCTTGTCCACGGTGATTTCAATCTTGAAATCCCCCCGGTCCATGCCCACGGCGCTGTCGGTGAGGGCCTGATAGCAGAGCTTGTCGCAGGCATCGCTGGCGTTGGAGATGATTTCCCGGAGGAAAATCTCCTTGTGGGTATAAATGGAGTTGATCATCAGATCGAGGAGCCGCTTGGACTCCGCCTTAAACTGTTTTTTTGCCATGATTTGCTTGCACTTCCTTCTTTATATTTTTTAACAACTTTAAAATATAGCACAGCCCTCGGGGAAAATAAATGACCATTTTGTAAATTTCCGCTCAAAGCGGTTGTTTGTCCGCCTGGTTGCGAGTAGAATATAGGGAACAGAAAACGACAGGACCGGCAAAGGAGTTCAAGGGTATGAGCATCTTCCAGAGAATCGGCGGCGCGATTGCCCGCTTTATGTACGGGCGGAACGGATGGGACCAGCTGAACCAGGCGCTGTTCCGGGGGTATCTGGTCCTGTGGGCGGCGGAGCTCGTCTGCTTTTTTATGAAGAAGGGGCTGGCCGTGCGGATTCTGGAGAGCGTGCTGCTCTTTTTGATGATTGTGATTTTGTTCCGCTCGTTTTCCAAGAATCTCTCCCGGCGGCGGATGGAGAATCAGCGGTGGGTAAACTGGTACTGCGGCGTAAAAAACCGCAGCGCCGGGGCCAGGGCCCGCCACGCCGACAAGGAGCACAAGTATTTTACCTGCAAGAGCTGCAAGACCATCTGCCGGGTTCCCACGGGCAAGGGGAAAATTGTGATTACCTGCCCCAAGTGCGGGGCGGAGATCAAGGCGAAGACCTGAATAAAATAAAAAGACCGGAGGATGCAAGTCCTTCGGTCTTTTCTATGCTCTTGGAAAGTGCCGGCACTCATTTGAGACACCGCAGATATAGTCCATACTGACATTGTAGTACTTCGCCAGGATAATCACGCTGTCCAGAGGAATTCGGGTCCTGCCAAGTTCATAATCCGAGTAGGTTTTTTGTCCCACATGCAGCAGCTCCGCGACAAACGTCTGGGTCAAATCCCGGTCCTCCCGCAAAGCGCGTATCCGCTCGCAGAAATCCATCATTCGTTGTCTTCCCTTTCCAACAGCCAAAGCGGCGACACGCCCAAGGCGTCGGCGAAAAAGGGGATTTCAAAATCCGCCACCACACGAAGGCCCGTCTCAATCCGGCTGATGGCCTTCTGTGTAATGTCAAGTCCAGCTAATTGCAGTTTTGCCGCCAGCTGCTCTTGGGAAAGGTCAAGTTCTGTCCGCCTCTCCCGGATGCGGAGTCCGGAACAGTTAAATCTGCCGTTCAGGTCATATATCCTCATACTCACCAAGCCAGTTTTAGTCATTAATTGAGTAGAATCAACTTGACTTTAGCATTCCCTCTATGATGGAATTATCCAAAAGATGACTAAGATAGGGGGCGAGTACAAATGGCCGAATTTTGCCTGGACTGCTGGAACCGAATGAACCACACCCGCAAGACAGAGCGGGACTACGTTCTGTCCAATGGGCGGGACCTCTGCGAGGGCTGCGGGAAGTTCTGCCGGGTGGTAGAGGGAGAACGCACCCTAAAGTTCCTCTATGACCTGCGGCACCGGAAGAAGAAGTAAAACGCGGCGGTTTTAAAACCGCCGCGTCAGCCTGTCGAAAAGCGGCCTGTTTGGAGAATATCCAGACAGGCCGCAAAGATATTGATTGTTTCCTCTGTAAAACGATGCCGGAAGTTATTATTTTCAAGCTCAAAGCTTGGAAATAGAGTGAGGCAGTTCTTCACTCAGCGTGTATCGCAGGAACCATCGGTACGCTGCATCCGTCTGTGCTCTGCGGAACGTCCCCCGCAGCGATACGTTCCCGTCCAGGTGTTGGAGCAGCACCAGTTTGAACAGCACTGCCGGATCGATACTCCTCCGCCCTTCATCCTCGCTGTACAGCGGCTCCGCAATTTCATACAGCCCCTCAAAATCCACCGCCGCATCCACTTGCCGAAACAGATGCTCCGCCGGCACAAGACTTTCCGTATCCACCATTTCTATGACCCCGCGCTCGTTTTTCCCTCGCTCCAACATATCTCTCTCCCCTTATTCCCTATTTTATCGTCTTTATATGAAAAAGTCTGCCTTGTGGCAGACTTTTTCGACAAGCTGAGCGGCGGGGAAATTCCCCGCCGCTTTATTTAAGTTTTGGAGCTCCGGCTCACAGCAGCCCCTGAATCAAAATGATCAAAATCAGCACCGGTAGGACGAACTGGAAGTAGGGCCACAGCCAGCGCGGCATTTTCAGGCCCTGCCCGGAGTTGGCCTCCTCCAGATAGCGGTCGTAGCCCCAGCCGCTCTTGCTGACGCAGAACAGCAGGTACACCAGGGACCCCAGGGGCAGCAGCAGGTTCGAGACGAGGAAGTCCTCGCTGTCCAGCACGTCCCGTCCGCCGATGAGGTGGAGTCCGCTCCAGAGGTTATAGCCCAGGACGCAGGGCATGCTGGCGATGAGGATGAAGACGCAGTTCGCCAGGGCCGCCTTTTTCCGGCTCCAGCCGAAGTTGTCGATGGCGTTGGCCTGGAGGTTCTCAAAGACGGCAATGACCGTGGAGAAGCTGGCGAAGGTCATGAACAGGAAGAACAGGGACCCCCAGAGGCGGCCCCCCGCCATATTCAGGAAAACCTTGGGGAGGATCATGAAGATCAGCGCCGGGCCCTGTCCCGGCTCCACGTCAAAGGCGAAGCAGGCGGGGAAGATGATGAGGCCCGCCATCAGGGCCACAAAGGTGTCCAGCAGGCAGATGCGCACCGCCTCGCTGGTGAGGGTGTTGTCCCGGCTCATGTAGCTGCCGAAAATCTCCATGGCGGCAATGCCGAGACTCAGGGTGAAGAACGCCTGGTTCATGGCGGCGGTAATGACATTGCCCAGGCCCGCCTCCGCCGCCCGCTGGAAGTCGGGCAGGAGGTAGAACTTCACGCCCTCCATCCCGCCGGAGAGGGTCAGGCTGTGGACCGCCAGCACAATGATGAGGGTCAAAAGGCCCAGCATCATCCACTTCGTAATCCGCTCAAGGCCCTTTTGCAGGCCGAAGCTCACCACCAAAAAGCCCGCCAGCACCGTCAGAACCATCCAGACGGTCATCTCCACCGGGTCCGCCAGCATGGCGGAGAACACCCCGTCCACCGCGCCGGCGGCAAGACCGTCAAAGGCCCCGCCGGCGAACTTGAAGAAGTAGCCCAGCATCCAGCCGGAGACGGTGGTGTAGTACATCATCAAAAGGCAGCAGCCCGCCACGCAGAACCAGCCGTGAATGTGCCACTTGCTGCCCGGCTTCTGGAGGGCCTGATAGCCCTGCACGGCGCTTTTGCGGCTGGCCCGGCCCACCGCCAGCTCCATGGTCAGAACCGGCACGCCCATGATCGCCAGAAAGAGCAGGTAAAACAGCACGAACACGCCGCCGCCGTTCTCCCCGGTGACATAGGGGAATTTCCACACGTTGCCGATGCCGACGGCACAGCCCGCGCTTACCAGAAGGAAGCCCAGGCGGGATTGAAAACGCTCCCGTTTCATAAGTTTCTCGTTCCTCTCTCGTATATTTCGTTGCAAAACCCACCGGCGGGAAATCCCGCCCCGGGCAGATTCTCTTATGATAACGGGCCTTAGCGGAAATGTCAATGCTTTCGTGGCGGAAAGGGCGGAAAAAGACTGGAACGTCAAGCCCCGGCCGAAGCCGGGGCTTGACAGAAAGGCCGTTTCGGCCTATAATAATTCCAGACGCCGCGGCAAGCGGTTGGTCCGGCTAGATTATTACAGCTTCAAAAGAGAAACCGTCACCCTGCCCGGTGGCGGTTTCCGCTTTTTACCTTGAGCGTTATCGTCCAATGAAGGATATGGAACGTCCATGTAATCGCCATCCCGTCACCCCCTTTCGGGGAACGGGACCAACCGCCGCCGTCTTTTCGCGGCGCCTATCCCTGCCATACCACAAAATCCGCCGACACGCAAGGCCGGAAAGGAGGCCTCCTATGACGGACTGCCGGACCCGATACCCCCTTCTGCTCATCCACGGCCTCAACTGCCGGGACGATTGGATTTTCCCCTACTGGGGCCGTGTGGCGGACATCCTCCGGGAACATGGGGCCGCTGTTTTTCTCAGCGGACAGGACGCCTGGGGCAGCGTCCCCGGCAACGCCCGGGCCCTTCTCCGCCGGGCGGAGGACATCCTAACGGAGACGGGAAGCGAAAAGCTGAACCTCCTGGCCCACTCCAAGGGCGGGCTGGAGGCCCGGTATCTCATCTCCACCCTGGGCTTTGCCCCCAAGGCCGCCTCCCTCACCACCATCTGCACGCCCCACCACGGCTCCCGGGCGGCGGCGGAGTGGCTGGCGCGGGAGCGGGTCTGCCGGATTGCGGGCCGGGGGCTGGAGGGCTTCTGGCGGGCCCGGGGAGACCGGGACCCGGACTTCCCGGCGGCGGTAAGCGCCCTAACCCCCGTGGCCATGGCCCGCTTCAACGAAGAGAACCCGGACAGCCCCCTGGTCTACTACCAAAGCTGGGGCGCCCGGCTGGACGGGGCGGGCTGGGACCCCATGGACCGCCTCCAGCTCCGGCTCACCAGGGCCGACGCCCCCACGGACGGCCTGGTCTCCCCGGACTCCGCCGCCTGGGGGCGCTGGCGGGGCACCCTGGCGGGCGTGTCCCACCAAGACGCCGCGGGAGGGCGGCGGCGGAAGCGTCCCGGCTTTGACGCCGGGGAGTTCTATATCCGCCTGGTTCAAGAGCTGGCGGAGATGGGATTTTAAGGAGGACTTTATGGAACGATATGCGCAGGCCGCCCCGGCAAAGGTCAATCTGGCCTTAGACATCCTGGGCCGCCGCCCGGACGGCTATCACGAGATGCGCATGGTAATGCAGACGGTAAGCCTCTGCGACGCCGTGACGCTGGAGGAGGCCGGGGAGGGCTTCGCTCTCTTTGCCCAGGGCCTCGTCCTCCCCCAGGGGAAGACCCTGGAACAGCGGGCGGCGGAGGCGTTCTTCGCCGCCATAGGACGGCCCCGGCCGTCCCTCCGGGTGACGCTGGAGAAGAACACCCCGGCCTACGCGGGCCTGGGGGGCGGCAGCGCCGACGTGGCGGCTTTGCTGCGGCTGCTGCGGGAGAGATACGCCCCGGCCATGCCCCGGGAGGCGCTGGAGGCCGTGGGCGGGCAGATCGGCAGCGACATGCCCTTCTGTGTCCGGGGCGGCACCGCCCTGGCGGAGGGCCGGGGGGACCTGCTGACGGACCTCCCCCCCCTGCCGGACTGCCGTTTTGTGATCTGCAAGCCGGACTTCGATCTGCCCACGGGGCCCATGTTCGCCCGGCTCCGCTTTGACAAAAGCCTCCCCCACCCGGACGTGGACGGGATGTCCGCCGCCCTGAAACGGGGGGACCTGGCGGGCGCGGCAAGGCGCGTGGGCAACGTGTTCGAGACGGTGCTGGAACCGCCGGAGCGGCGGGAAATCCAGCGGATCAAGGAAGCCCTTCTCCGCCACGGAGCCCTGTCCGCCGCCATGTCCGGCTCCGGCCCGGCGGTGTTCGGCCTCTTTTCCCCGGAGGCGGAAACCAACCGGGCGCTGGAGGAGCTGGGCCGCCGCTATGCCCAGGTTTTTGAGGCGCTCCCGGTTGGGCGGCTGCTTTAGAGCAAAACCGGCACCTCACGCCGGAGGGTCAGGCTCTCCGGCGTGACGGCGCAGTCCCACGCGCACACCCGGACCCCCGCGGCGGCGGCCTCCCGCAGGGCCGCGCCGAAGGCGGGGTGGGTCTCCTCGTTGGGGGCCACGCTCTTCATGCCCTCCATCTGCACCACGAAGAACAGCGCCGCCCCCAGCCCGGCCTCCGCCGCCTTTTGCAGCTCCCGGATGTGCTTTACCCCCCGCTCCGTGGGCGCGTCGGGGAAGCGGGCCGCGCCGCCGTCCTCCAGGGTGACGCCCTTGACCTCGATCAGGAAGAGGCCCCGGGGGCTCTCCACGCAGAAGTCCAGGCGGGAGTCCCCATATGCGTACTCCCGGCGGAGGACCGCCCCCTCCGGCAGGCGGGGCGCCAGCCATTCGGCAAAGACCCGGTTGGGCGCCTGGGCGTCCATGTTTACCAGCAGCTCCCCCTTCCGCACGGCAATGAGGTCATACGCCGTCTTCCGGCCGGGGTTTTTGTTTTTCTCCAGATAGACGGCCGCTCCGGGGACCAGCAGCTCCCGGCAGCGGCCCGTATTTTTTACGTGGACGGTCTGGACGGCTCCCTCCGCCTCCACCTGGGCGATGAAGCGGTTGGGCCGGGCGAGAAAGCGGCCCGGGACCACGGTTTGATACTGCATAGCGGACTCCTTTCCGGCGGGGCGGGGAAATTTTACCGGTTTCTTAACGGATAAACCCGCTGCTTCCCGCCCCGGATTCGTAAAATTGTACCATGTTTTATTACTTACGTCCAGCCTCCGGGGACTAGGCAAAAAAGCCCTGATAAAATTTCTCCAAAGTCATTGTTTTTTTCGGCGGAAGTTGATACAATAGCCCTGCATCTATATTTATAGGAGGGAGCATATGCCAGAATATGGAAGTTTGTTTGTCTGCCTGATGGGCATGGGCACCGTGTTCTTCGGGCTCATCTGCCTCATCGTCCTGACGACGATCATGGGCAAAATCGTGGGAGGCCGCCCGGCCCCCGCCGCCCCGGCCCCTGTTGCCGCCGCCCCCGCCGCCCAGGAGGGGAACCGCCAGGAGATCGCTGCCGCCGTCTCCGCCGCCATCGCGGAGGAACTGGGGACCAGCATCACGGGCATCCGCATCGTATCCATGAAAAAACTGTAAGGAACAAGAAGGAGAGAGCATCATGAAAAAGTACAGAGTCACCGTCAACGGCACCGCCTATGAGATTGAACTGGAGGAGCTGACCGGGGCCGCCTCCGCGCCCGCCGCCGCGGCCCCCGCT
>NZ_CATMPS010000015.1:0-64489 GCF_950073225.1 uncultured Oscillibacter sp. | reverse complement strand
TGTCCACCATTTCTATGACCCCTCGCTCATTTTTCCCTCGCTCCAACATATTCCTCACCCCTTACTCCCTATTTTATCATCTTTACATGAAAAAGTCTGCCTACTGGCAGACTTTTTCGACAAGCTGAAAGCCGATCCGGGCCGCCCCATAGGGCGGCCCGGATCGGCTTTGTCTCAAATTTTCGGGGCGGCGGGCTCCTCCGGCGCTTCCGCCAGATGCTCCAGGCTCCGCAGGGCCCGCTCCCGGTCCCGGTAAATGTCAAGAAGAATTTAGACATACCCCCTAGGGGTATGCATGTGAACGTAACACAAGAATCGTCCTGGCGGAGCTGCCGCGGCCGGGGGAATGTGTTACAGACCGCACGGCGGAGACGAAAGGAATAAGGGGCCCCGGCCATAGGCCGGGGGGGTACGTCCCGGAGGAAGGAGCACAACATGGAGCGGGAAGAATTCACGGTCACTTATGAATTGGATGAGAGAATGGTCAACCGTCTTAACAGGCTTACAGAACGGTGGAGGGCAATGGGCCGGGAGATTACGCCGGAAGAGCTGTTCAGCTTCGCCATGACAATGGACGGGGACATAGGCATCAAGAACTATCTGGACGTCGTGGAGCGGTTTTTGAGAAGGCAGGGGGTGTAAAGCATGGCGAGTAAACCGAACATTCGGAGCATCCGCTTTTCTGACGAGCTGGCGGAGCTCATTGACCGGCAGGCCGGGAATACCTTTACGGAGAAATTTGAAAATCTTGTCACCCGGTGCGTCTGGGAGCTTCCGCAGAAGGAGGAAGAACTGAAGCGGCTCCAGGAGCAAATCAGCTTGAAGCAGAAACGGCTGTATGATCTAGAAGACACTGTTCAAAAGCTCCAGCAAATGGAACGGGATATCAAACACCTTCAGCGGAGCCTGAACGATATCATGGGGCGGGCGGAGGCGGTTGTTAAAGCAGCGGAGGAGGATTTAATATACCTGTAACACGATTTAACGCCGGGCCTCCGGGCGCAGCTTGCGCCGGTGTGTTACAATGGGACCGCCCACGGCCTGGAGCCGTGGGCGGGAGCTTATACGAAGGGAGAATAGCCCTGCTGGATAAGCTGAACGAGGCGTTCTGCCGGGCAAAGTCTCTGGTTCTGCAATACGCCCTGTGCAATCCCTGGGACTTCTTCTTTACTGGTACTCTGGATAGAACCAAATTCAACCGTTACGATCTGGACGAGTATCAGCAAAAGCTCTCCCAGTTCATCAGGGACAAACGCAAAGCCTACGGCACGCAGGTGCAGTATCTCCTTATCCCGGAGCACCATGAGGACGGCGCGTGGCACGTCCACGGCCTCCTCTCCGGGCTTCCGGACGGGGTCCTCCGGCGGTTCCGCCGCCCGGAGCCCTGGAAGCTGGTCAACAGCAATTACATGAACTGGCCGGACTATCAGCAAAAATTCGGCCTCTGCTCCCTGGGCCCTGTCAAGCATCCCGTAGCAACATCCTTCTACATAACCAAGTATGTCAGCAAGGAATTGTCCCTCCGGGGCAAGGACGTGGGGAAGCACCTGTATTTCCATTCCCGGCCACTCAAAAAAGCGGAACATCTACTATCTGGTAGACGGCTCCGGCTCCGTCACTCCCCCCTGTGATCACGCCTGGACCGAAACCAATACCACCCCTGCCACCTGCACCGTCCCCGGTTCCAAGCTCTCCACCTGCTCCAAATGCCAGCAGACGAAAAAGGACCCCATTCCCGCCCTGGGCCACGACTGGCAGGTCAAGCAGACCGTCACCACGGAATACGACGATACAGGCCAGCTTGACGTCATAGTGCTGCTCCTGCTCCTTATCCCGGACACGGGGATTCTCCGGGTCCCGAACGCCTTTGAAGGCCACGACCTTGTAAATTTCCTCGCTGTACTGGTGAATGGAGTAAAGAGGCGAAATGCCCATAGCGCAGTCACTTCCCGGAAAACGTTATGGAGTCAAGTACCCTCCGCGGGGCTTCCGCCCCGCTTTTTTCGAGGGCCTCGACCGTGCATATCTCCCGACATTCACCGGCGAGGAAGGTTACAGGCTAGGGTTTGGGTTGGTCCGCCGCCTGGGGCGGAAAAACCAGGTCCCAGAAGTGGAACCAGTAACAGGACTGGCACACCGGAGGGACCGGGGGAACGTCGTGCCCAGGAGGAAAGAGCGGGCACAGGTCGCAGGGGTCCAGCTTGCCGGGGCCCATCAGGCTTTTGCCATGCCGTCGCACCTGCCGTAGCGGTTATACGAGACGTTCACCTCGTCGCCCACTTTCGGCTGGTACGGCCACTGATTGAGTTTAGCGTCCGTGACGAAGATACGTTCGGAGCCGTGGCCTTCCCCCTTTTCCAGGGGATACGTCAGGTAGATGTTTTTACCGCTGACCTGCTTGCTTTCATCCTCTCTTGCGGAGAAGGAAGAGGGTCTGATGCCAATGATTTTCATGTTGCCTCCTGCCTTTCTTCTCTTACGGGGGCTGAGGGTCGGCCCCCCTTATTTGGTGAGGCGGTATGTTACTTGCCCCCGCCTCTTTGGGCAAGCCGACGAATTAAGGAGTCACGGCAATGAACCGATCCGAATGTCCCGATGTTTCCCCGGTTACCCCCGAACTCTGGAACCGCATTCGGGCAGGGCTGAAAAAAACAGCCGGACATGGCTTGTCCAACTGTCCATTTTCAATATACAACTTGCCCGCTCCCGGTCCCACTTCCGGTACTTGACCGGCGTGATGCCGAACTGCTGCTTGAAGGCCTTGGAAAAAACCTGGGGGTCCTGATAGCCGCAGCTCATGGCGATGTTGGCGACGGACGCGTCCGTCAGCGTCAGCTGTTCCTTGGCCCGGGTCAGGCGGAACTGGGTCAAGCACTCCTGGGGGGAGACGCCCAGTATCCGCCGGAACAACGTGAAGAGATAGCTCCGGTTCAATGCCACGTAGCCCGCGATGTCGGAAACCGTGATGCCGTTGGCGTAGTTGTTCCGAATGAACTCCATGGCCTGGTGGATATACAGGTTTTCCCGCTCCCGCTTGGTGAGGCGGCGCTCCGACTCCCGGGAAATCCCCTTGGCAAGGCAGGCGAAAAACCGGCACAGCAGGGACTGGAGCATAAAGTCCGCCTCCGTGTCGGACTTGTTGTAGGTCAGCATGGCCTCCACCAGCTTCAAAAGCTCCCCGCCGTCCTCGCAGCGGAAGGTCAGCTGGCCGTTTCCCAGGCCCAGGCTCCGCAGGCAGCTCTCGCACTTGGCCCCGTCGAAGCCGATCCAGAGGTAGGTCCAGGGGTCCTCCTCGCCGGCCTGGTAGAAGGTCTGCTTGTTGGGCTCGATCAAAAAGCCCTCTCCCTTGTGCAGGGAGAATTCCTGGTCCTCCACCCGGTAGATGCCGCTTCCGTCCAGAATATAGTGCAGGAGATAGTTGGGCCGGACCGCCGGGCCATAGCTGTGCAGAGGCTCGCAGCGGGCATGGCCGCAGTAGCAGAGATAGAAATCGGAGAACTTCTGATACTGCTTTTGCAGGTGCAGCACATAGCTTTCTTCCATCGCGCCTCCCCCTTATCCGTTGGCGTGGATACGCGGCCTTCAGCCGCCGCAGCGTCCGCTGTTTCCGGCGCAGCCGTGGTGGTCCTCTCCGCAGTGTCCGCGTTCCCCGTGGTGGTCGTGGCGGCTGCACCGGACCTCGGCGCTGTAGTTCAGCGTCCCCGCCAGAAGGGCCCGCACCGCCTCGTCCGCCCCGCCGGTGACGCCGCCATAGAGCCGGATTCCCGCCTGGGCCAAGGCCTCCTGGGCTCCCGCGCCGATGCCGCCGCAGATCAGCGTGTCCACCTCCAGCCCGGAGAGAAAACCTGCCAGGGCCCCGTGGCCGCTTCCGGCGGGATCGGCAATCCGCTCCGCGGCAATCCGCCCGTCCTCCACATCGTAAATCTTAAATTGGCCGCTGTGGCCGAAGTGCTGGAACACCTGGCCGTTCTCATAGGGTACCGCGATTTTCATGCGCAACGCTCCTTTTCCAATTTTCGCGGACAGGCCGCCGCCTTCCTGCTTTTTCTATTGTAGCCCGGAACCGGCGGTTTTGCAAGTCACTATGAAACAAGATAACCGCCCATAAATTCGCGGAGGACGCCGCGTTTACCGGCGGCAGTACCGGCGCCCTGGAGGTTTGCCAACTTAAGGGAAGGGCCCCCATTTTGCCGTTGCAAAGAAAAAAGGAATATGTTACCATAAATGTGCCGATGCGGAAACGAAACCGTTTGGGAAGGGAGAGGCACCTATGATACGACAAAAGATCATCTGCGACTGCGACCCCGGACATGACGACGCCGTCGCCCTCATGCTGGCGGCGAACAGCCCGGAGCTGGAGCTCCTGGGCGTCACGGTTGTGGCGGGGAACCAGACTCTGGACAACACCGCCCGGAATGCCTGCCGGGTATTGCAGTGGCTGGGCCGGGAGGATATTCCGGTCTACGCGGGCTGCGGACGTCCCATGGTCCGGGACCGGATAACGGCGGGGGACATCCACGGCGAGACGGGTTTGGACGGCCCGGTCTTCCCGCCTTTGCGCAAAGCGGCGGAGAAGGAACACGCGGTGAGCTTCCTGGCCCGAACGCTGCTGGCCTCGGAAGGAGACGTCACCGTGGTCACCACCGGGCCCATGACGAATTTGGCCATGGCCCTGCGGATGGAGCCGGGCGCGGCGGAGAAAATTCGGAGGATCGTTTTGATGGGCGGCTCCTATACCAACGGAAACGTCACCCCGGCGGCGGAGTTCAACATCCTGGCGGACCCGGAGGCCGCCCACGTCTGCTTCACCTCCGGCCGTCCCATCACCATGATCGGCCTGGATGTGACGAGGAAGGTCCTCTGCTACCCCGCCATTGTGGAGCGGATGGCGAAGGTGAACACCTGTGCCTCCCGGCTGTTTGTGGATTTAATGAAGCATTTCTGCAAGGCGCAGAAGGAGGTCTTCGGCTGGGAGGGCGGCCCCCTCCACGACCCCGTCACCATCGCCGCCCTGCTGGACCCGGCGCTGGTTGCCGTCAAGCCCATGAACGTCCGCATCGACCTAGGCCGCGGGGATTCCTATGGGCGGACAAACTGCGACGCCTTCGGGTACTTAGGCCTCCCCGCCACGGCGGACGTGGCTGTGGACATCGACGTGGAGCGCTTCTGGGACATCATCGAGGGAGGACTCCGCCGCTGCGGTGAAACGGAGGCGGGGGCATGAGAGTTCTCAGCTTCGGATCGCTGAACATCGACTATGTCTATGAAGTTCCCCGTTTCGTGGGGGGCGGGGAAACCCTGCCCGCCCTGTCCCTCAGACGGTTCAGCGGCGGAAAGGGCTTGAACCAGTCCGTGGCCCTGGCCCGGGCGGGACTGGAGGTCCGGCACGCCGGGGCGGTGGGCCGGGACGGCCTGTTTCTCCTGGAGGAGCTCCGGGCGGCGGGAGCCGATACCGGATATGTGGAGGTCCTGGAGGATGTCTCCACCGGACACGCCGTTATCCAGCGGACCCCGGCGGGGGAAAACTGCATCCTGCTCTACGGCGGGGCCAACCGCCGGATCACCCGGGAACATATCGACCGGGTCCTCTCGGACTTCGGCCCCGGGGACGCCCTGGTCCTGCAAAATGAAATCAGTGAGCTGCCCTATCTGGCGGAACAGGCCAAAAAACGGGACATGACCGTGGCCCTGAACCCCTCCCCCATGGAGGAGGGCCTGCTGTCCCTGCTGCCTTCCGCCGGATATCTGATCCTCAACGAAATCGAGGCGTCGCAGCTCCTGCGGGGCCTGGGAAAGCCGGTTCCCGAAGCAGGGGAGGCCCTGGCGGAGGCGCTGGCGGAGGCGCTTCCCTCCTCCGCGGCTATCGTGCTGACCCTGGGGCCTCAGGGTTCCCTCTGCGCCGCCGGGGGACGCCTTATAAGACAGGCGGCGGTTCCCGTCCGGCCCGTGGACACCACGGCGGCGGGGGACGCCTATACCGGCTTTTTCCTGGCCGGGGCCCTCAGCGGGCGGGGCGTGGAATGGGCCATGGAATACGCCTCCGCCGCCGCGGCCATCGCCGTCACCCGGCCTGGGGCCGCGCCCTCCATTCCCTCCCGGGAGGAGGTCCTGGCGGAGATGGGCGGCTGATATGATATTACTTCCGAGTTTTAAGCTCGGAAATAATACAAAACGGGGCGGAGCTGCCGCGGCAGCTCCGCCTCTCACTACTGCACCCGTCAGCCGGGCCTCCGGGCCCGGTTCTTCCGTTCCCGCTGATAGCACTCGTCGCAAAGCCGCCCCCGGTGATACAGGGGCAGGGCCTTTCCGCAAACCTGGCAGAAGCGGATGTTGTTCCGCAGCCGGTGCAGCAGGATTTCGTTGATCGCGTCCGCCACCTGCTCCCGGCTGTCATAGAGACGATCCTCATCTACCGGGCAGCCAAAGGCCTTGGCAAAGGAATAGTAGAGATCCAGCTTCCGGTAATACTGCTCCAGCTCCGGCAGGGTGGGGTCCCCCTCCGGAAGGCCGGGCTGGTCGACGTCCTCCCCCTGCTGCCAGCGGCGCAGGAAGGAGAAGAACAGATCCCGCAGGGCCTCCTCCGACTCGTCAAAGGGGATGTTGGCCGCTTTCAGCTCCTGCTCCCGGGTGAGGGTGAAGCCCATCTCCCGCATTTTGGAGATGATGGCGATATACCGGGTGATGTCCAGCTTCCGGTAGGGCTCCACCGTGGGCATCCGGTTCCACTCCGTCAGCACCTCCAGAAGATCGAACTCCGCCTGAAGCACCAGATCGGAAAAGCCCGCCACGGCGTAATCCAGGGGCGGGACGACTGCCTCCAGCCCCGCCCGGATAATGGGCAGGCCCTGGACAGCCCCCACATAGCCCTTGTTGTACATGCCGAAGCGCCCCGCCCGTCCGGCAATCTGGCGGATCTCCTCCGGCTTCAGCTCCCGGCGTTCCACGCCGTCGAACTTCTCCGTCTCCAGGAAGATGATTCGCCGGATGGGCAGGTTCAGCCCCATGCCGATGGCGTCGGTGGAGACGATATACTCCATCTCCCCCTTTAAAAAGCCCTCCATCTGCCGCCGCCGGGTGGAGTAGGGCAGGGCTCCGTAGATGATGGCGGGCTCCTTTCCGCTTTGGCGGAGGTCCTCTGCCACGCTGAGGACCCCCACCTTGGAGAAGGTGATGAGGGCGTCCCCCGGCTGCACCCGGTGGTAGTCCACGGTGCGGGTCATGCAGATCAGCGGCGTGGTCCGCTTGTGGCGCTCCACCTCATAGGTGTCGCCGCAGCTTTCAATCAGGCGGATCAGCAGATCCTCCGCCTCCGGGGCGGCACAGAGGTGAACCTCCGGGGACAGCACCCCCAGAATGGCCCGGGTCCAGGCGTAGCCCCGCTGTCCGTCGGAAATCATCTGGCATTCGTCGATGACGGCCACGTCGTAGTACCGCCGCATGTCCAGCTTCTCGGCGGTGGCGGCGGTGTGGGTGTCCCAGGTGCGGGCGTCCTCTTCCTCTCCGGTGGTGAGGCTGCAATCCACCCCCGCGTCCAAAAGGGTTTCCTGCGCCTCCAGGGCCAGCAGGCGCAGGGGGGCCAGGTATACGCCGCTGCGGGCCTGCTTGAGGCGCTGGAACCCGGCGTAGGTCTTGCCGGTGTTGGTGCCCCCCAGGTGGAGCGTAAAGTGGCGGCGCATCGCCCGGGCCTCCGGGTATTCGTCCTTGGGGTTCAGGGCGATGAGGAGGGACAGGCTGGTGCGGATGGCCTGGGGCACGTACCACACGGACCAGACCGCCGTCAGCCCCTCCTTCACCAGAAGGTCCGCCGGGAAGCCCGGCGCGCGCAGCATCGGCGAAAGGTCCGCCTCCGGCTGTGCGGTGGCCAGATCCTCCAGCGCCCGCCCGGCGGAGGCCAGCAGCACTTGCGGATACCGGCTTTGGACCTTGCGGACCAGGGGCGCGCCCTCCCGCTCTCCCATCCAGCCCCCGGCCTTGAGAAAGTTTTTCAGCACCATGGGGAGGTTCTTGCTGTCTCCCCGTTCCTCCAGGGCCAGAAACTCCTTCATCCAGCCCTGGGCCCGGGAGGAGGCCAGGCTGCGCCCCTTGGCCACCCCCGGCAGCAGGGCCAGCAATCCCCGGTGAATCAATTTCGCCAATATGGCGGCGTCGGAGGCCGTCTCCTCCAAGCCCCCATCCTCCCAGGCCTGGGACAGCAGCTTACAGGCGTTCCCCGCTCCCTGGGCGGGGGGCTTCCGGGGCTCGATTCTCCGGGCCTGAAAGTGAGGGTGCTCCTCCGCCGCCTTCACCAGCTTTTTGTTCCATATCCGGCGGCGGCCGCTCTCCGTCACCTCATATTCCGGCGGGGGAAGAAGCTCCCGAATCAAGGCGTTGGTCCAGCCCCGGCTCTTTAATGTGGCGGCGGACCAGTTTTTGGCTGGGCGGCGTCTGGGCACGGCGCTTCCCCCTTTCCTTCTCGAAACGCGTCGATTCTTATGGATAGTATAGCCCAAATCCGGCAAATCTTCAACGGCGGATTTTCCGGCCCCGCCGGGGCGGGAGAAATGGGTGGATTTTCCGTCGGATTTATGGTATAATCGGTAATCAATAACGCAAAAAGGGGTATCGACATGGAAAGGGAACCGCACGCCAAAATCATCAGCCGCAACGCTTATGGCGAGGAGGTCTGCGCCGGCGCCGCCCGCATCTCCACCACCGCCGGGGACGCCCAGGCGATCTTTGAAGACGCCCGGGGGAATTCCAAGAACCGGGCCCTCATTGGGAAGGTCCTGGCCTCCGGCCACAAGTCCCTCATTGAGCACGCCGTCTTCACCATCGCCCTGCGGGACGTGTCCGTCTTTGTGGAGCAGTTTTTCATTGAGTTCCGCCTGGCCTCCTTCACCGTCAAGTCCCGGCGCTACGTGGACTTCAGCCGCCTGGGCTACTACATTCCCCCAGAGCTGAAGGGGGAGGACCTGGCCCTGTACCGCCGCTATATGGACGGGCTCTTCGCGGCCTATGGGGACCTTCTGGAGGCCGGAGTCCCCCGGGAGGACGCCCGCTTCCTCCTGCCCTACGCCTTCCACAGCAACTTCTACTGCACCCTCAACGCCCGGGAGCTGGGCCGGCTCCTCTGTGAAATCCGCAGTCGGGGCCGGGACGTCCCGGAGCTGCTGGCCCTGGCGGACGAGCTCACCGGACAGTTGGAAGAGCAGTTTCCCTGCCTGCTTCCCGAGCTTTGTGAGTCCTTCGAAGATGCCCCCGCCGGGGAGGCCTTCCCCCTTCGCTGTTCCTCCCGCGAGCCCGTCTTCCTCGCCCGGGGGACGGCGGGGACTGTCTCCCTGCTTCGCGCCCCGGCGGAGCCCATGAAGCTTCTGGAGGCCGCCCACCGCGTTCAGCACCCCGGGAAGCCTTTGGACCTGGCCGCCCTGTCCTCCTCCCGGCGGCCCCGGGAGCTGGAACAGCTGGCGTATACCTTTACCGTCTCCGGCATCACCCTCTCCGGCGTCACCCACCTGGTCCGCCACCGGATGCAGTCCATCGTCGTTCCCCCCATTCAAAGCGTGGACCACAGCAGGGTCATCCTCCCGGACTCCGTCGCCGCCGATCCGGCCGCGCTGGAGCGGTATCAAACGGCTGTCCGGGACGCCCATGACCGGCTTCTCCAGATCCGGGAGCGCCCCGCCCTGGAAAAGCTCCACTACTACTTTGCCCTCAGCGGGAACCTGATGGACGTCATGACCACCATGAACGCCCGGGAGCTTCAATGGTTCATCCGGCTGCGCTCGTGCAGCCGGGCCCAGTGGGAAATTCGGGATATCGCGGTGGATTTGCTGCGCCAGCTCCGGCGGAGCTTCCCCGAGCTCTTCGGCCGCTTCGGCCCCGCCTGCTTCTCCGAGGGCCGCTGCCCCGAGGGGCGGCTGACCTGCGGCCAGATGGGCGATGCCGTCCGGCGGTTCAAGGATCTGGAAGCCTGAGAAAACCGGCGGGGACCGTGACGGTCCCCGCCTTTCCAACCTCTCCCGCCGCCGGCGCGGCCGGGGACCCTGCCGTGCTTCCGGGGCGGACTGCCGCGGCTTTGGGAAAAATGAGCCGGGTGAACCCTTGCAAGGGCCGGGGTTATCTGCTATAGTGGGTTCCAAAATAAAGGGGGCGGTTCGCGCCCCATGAGAAAGGAGCGGCGCACGATGCTGCTGGGCGTTGACTACTACCCCGAGCAATGGGACCCCGCCCTGATGGACGCCGATATGGACGTCATTCGGGAGATGGGGGGCGATACAATCCGGATTGCCGAGTTCTCCTGGCATCTGATGGAGCCTGCCGAGGGGCAGTATGACTTCTCCTTTTTTGACCGCGTCATCGCCAAGGCCAAGGAAAAGAACCTGAAGGTCATCCTGGGCACGCCTACCGCCACGATTCCCGCATGGCTTGCGAGCAAATACCCGGATATCCTCTCCCGGTTTGAGAACGGACAGCCCCGGGCCTTTGGCGGACGCCACGTTTGCTGCTACAACAGCCCGGAGCTGTATGCGTATTCGGAGAAAATCATCCGGGCCATGGCGGGCCATTACCGGAACGAGCCGCAGATCGCCGTCTGGCAGGCCGACAACGAGCTGGGCCACGAGGGAAGCGACCTCTGCTGGTGCCCCCGGTGCCGGGAGGCGTTCCGCCGGTATCTCCGCAAAAAGTTCGATGGGGACATTCACCGCCTCAATGACGCCTACGGGACTGCCTTCTGGTCCCAGGAATACAATGATTTTGACGAGATTCCCCTTCCCGCTCCTACCATCACCACCCATAATCCCGCCCTGCGGCTGGACTGGGAGCGGTTCCGGAGCGAAATCCTTTGCAATTTCCTGGACTTTCAGGCCCGCCTGATTCGGGAGCTTTCCCCCGGGGCCGTGGTCATTCACGACTTCCCCGGCGGGGGTCTGGACCGGCGCTTTGACTACGCCCAGGCCGCCAAAAGCCTGGACGCGGCGGCCTATAACAACTACCCTGTCTGGGGCGGGGAAAAGGAACCCCTCCCTCCCCACGAAATTGCGTTCGGCCTGGACTATATCCGGGGACTGAAGCGGCAGAACTTCTGGATTACCGAGGCCATCATGGGGGCCCAGGGCCACGACGTCACCGGCTACCTCCCCCGGCCCGGCCAGGCGAAGCTGTGGTCCTGGCAGAGTATGGCCCACGGCTGTGAGTCCCTGCTGTATTTCCGCTACCGGGGCGCGGCCAAGGGGGCGGAGCAGTTTTGCTGCGGCATCCTTGACGCGGACAACCGGAAGGGCCGGAAATTCTATGAGGTCCAGAGCTTTTTCCGGGAGGTTTCCCGTTACGCCCAGGCCCTGGAGTCCCCCATGCGCGGCGAGGCGGCCATCGTCTATGACTACGACTCCCTGGCCTCCTTCCGCATCCAGCGCCAAAGCCTCCTGCTGGACTGCCCGGGCGAGATGAAAAAGCTCTACAAGGCCTTCTACGACCGGAACGTCTCCGTGGACGTTATTCCGGCGGAGGCGGACCTCACGGGCTACAAGGCGGTCCTCCTCCCCCAGCTCACCGTCGTCAAGCCGGAGTTCCTGGCCAGGGCGGAGCGGTTTGTCCGGGAGGGCGGCACGCTGGTCCTCACGTACCGGACCGGGGTGAAAGACCCGGACAACAACCTCTTCTTTGGGGAGGTCCTGCCGGTGGGCTGGGCCGGGCTTGCCGGGGTGACGGTGGCGGAGACGGAGAGCCTCCAGACCTTGAACGCCTTCCCGGTCGTGGGCGAGGGCGCGTTTGCCGGAACGGAGGGCCGCGGCGGCGTCTTCCGGGACATGCTGGAGGTCCGGGACGCCGAGGTCCTCTACCGTTACGGCGACCCCTTCTACACAGACTTCGCCGCCGTCACCCGGAAACGGCACGGGCCCGGCGCGGTATACTATTTCGGCTGTTCCCTGGACGAGGGCGTCACTTCCAGACTGACGGAAACCATTTTGTCGGACTGCCGTATCGAGGGCGTTCCCTCCCCCAGCGGTGTGGAGATCGCCGTCCGAGGAGGGCCGGAGCAGAAAATCCGGATGCTGATGAACCACAACGCCTTTGAGACGGAGGCCCTGGACATAACGCTGCCGCCTTACGGCTGCGTGGTCCAGACGCTTTAAGGAAAAGCCCCGTGGTGGGCCAAATGCGTCCCGTGCCTGCCGCCCGCAAACGGGCGGAGCTAGAGCAGGCCGTCAACTCGCTTCACCAATAGGAAAAGGCCCGCCGGGAGGCGGGCCTTTTGTGACGGTTTTTCGGCGGCGGTCAGGTCTGGATATCCGTCAGCCGGACCGCCTCCCCCTCCAGGGTGACGTGCAGGGGGGCGTTGTCCGGGAAGGAGAGAAGAACATAGCCGGAGTCCAGCTTTTTGAGCTTATGGATGTTCACCCGCCAGCTCCCATCCTCCCAGGTGGGCTGCCAGGCGTACAGCCAGGGGAAGCCGTTGCAATAGAGATATTGCCGCCCTTCGGAGTGGATGACGTACCAGGTCTTGACGGCGCATTGATCCATGGCCTTCCGGGCGGCGGCGGGGAGCTCCTCCACCGTCATGGCCCGTGCGTCGGGATTGGCGGCAAGGTCCGGGGGATTTCCCTGCTTCAGTGTCAGCGAGATACTGCCCTTGAGGTTCCCCAGATCCCCCTCCGGGGCATGGAGGAACAGGCGGTAAGATCCCGGCTTTACGGCCTCGCCGTCGAACACAAAGTCCGCCGCGCAGCGGAGCTCTCCGTTCGTCCGTTTGTTGGAGACGCTGTAATAGGTTACGTCCTCAGGGCTTTGCTCCATGCCGCAAAAGCCGATCTTCATGCGTCCGCCTGTTTCCGCCGTCACGTCGTAATGAATCCGATCCCCTTGGGACAGAATGTATTCCCCCAAATATATCCAGCTGCCGCCCTGCATCCGGGTCTGCTCCACAGGAATGGTGACATCCATGCCGCCCTCCTCCAGATCGTCCCAATCGCCGAATAGTTCCTCGACCTCCGCTTTGGTCATTTCCCGGACGGACCGGATTTTACCGTCCGCGCCCCGCTCCACCTTGAGATCCAGCAGGCCCTGGGGATTCATGTCCAGGGTCACGAAGGAGGCGTCGGGGCGGGAGTCCAGGAAAATCCGGACCATGTGCCCCTGGTAGTAATAGACCCGGCCCTCTTTGGTGATTCCGGCGGCCTTGTATTCCTCGACCTGTTTGGCCTCCAGCTCCTTTTCCAGGGCTTCTAATTCCTCGTCCCGGTCCAATGCTTTCAGCAGGATGGAACAGAGGGCGACGTTTTCCTTGGCGGCCCGGGCGATCCAGGCGTCCAGCGTGGCCTCGTCCCAATCCAGCTCGTCCCAATCCAGAAGGTTGACGAGAACGGAGAAAAAGGCGCTGCTGCCGTCCTCATAGGCCCGTTCCAGGAAGGCCGTCTGTTCCTCCCGGCTGAGGAAGGGAACCGCAATGCTGAACGCGGCGACATCGCCCTCCTCATAGCTCCGCTCTGCCAGGAGGGCGGACCGGAGGCGGAGATTTTCGCTCGACGACGCCTGGGCGGAAAGCGGCGGCAGGGCTGTTCCCTTGACCGGGCTTGCGCCCCGCTTGGCGGGCCCGGTGTAGGCTCCCGCCGCGGCGGCTCCCGTGGTCAGTGCCGCCGCCAGGACCAGGGACAGCAGGGCCGTCCATCTGGAAGGTTTTTTGAAGTTCATGATCGCGCTCAACCTCTCTTTCAATAATTCCGCGCTCTCGCCCAGGGACACGGAGCCCCGGGCGGCACGGTATCCGCCGCCGGACTCCAGAGCCCGGAGCAGGGCGTCCCCATAGGACAGGCGCTCCTCCGGCTTCAGGCGGCGGAGCACCGCCTCGTCACAGGCCAGCTCACAAGCCCGCTCAATCTCCCGGGCCATGACCCAGACCAAGGGGTTCCACCAGTGGAGGCACACGGTGAGCTGGACCAGCCACTTGTACAGCAGATCCCGCCGCCGGTAATGGGTCAGCTCGTGGAGGGCCGTACAGCGAAAATCCGCCTCGCTCACCGCCGCCGAGGGCAGGACGATCCGGGGCCGGAACAGCCCCAGCAGCATGGGGGAGGCGGCCAGGGGATTTTCCCACAGCTCCACGGGCCGCCGGACCTTCAGCTCCTCCCCGGTCCGGGCCAGCAGGTCCAGCAGGGCGGGGTCGGAGACCTCCCGCCGTCCGGCCCGGAGACAGCGGAGAAAATGCAGATAGGCGCTTACCCTCCACACCATCAGGACCAGCGCGCCGCCCAGCCAGGCCAGGGCCAGCGCCTCCGCCGGGGAAATCCCGGCGGACGCCGGGTCCGGCGGGGGAACGGAGGGCTGAACCGGATGGAGCGGATTTGGGGCGGTTTCAGCCTTGGCGGGAACCGTGTCCATTTCCGCCGCGTAGGGACTTGCGGCCTGGACGGCGGGCGGGGCTTCCGGCTCCCGGAACAGCGCTCCGATGGGGCTTGCTTGCGGCGAGAGGGGCAGCAGCAGCCGGAAGATGGCGACGAGCCAGACATAGTACTGCCAGCGGCGGCTGACCCTCCCCCGGAGCAGGGGGCCGCACAGCAGCAGGACCAGGATGACCAGGGACCCGGAGAGGGACAGGGAGACCGGGACCTTTAGGTATTCAGCCATGGCCGTTCCGTTCCTCCTCCCAAAAGCGTTTCAGCTCCTCGTAGTCGCCGGGGGAGATGGCCTCCTGCCGGATCAGGGCGGCCACCAGCCCCATGGCGCTTCCGGCGTAGAGCTTGTTTACCAGCACCTGGGTCTGGGCGGCCTGGTACTCCGCCTCGGACACGGCGGCGGCGTACTCGTTCCGCCGTCCCAGCTTGCGGACGGTGAGAAAGCCCTTGTCCACCAGCCGGGACAACAGGGTGATGACCGTGTTCTTCTGCCAGCTCCGGCCCTCCTCCGCCAGGGCCTCCATGATTTGGGCGTACAAAGCGGCCCCCCCGGCGGACCAGATGATTTTCATCAGCTCCAGCTCCGAATCGGAAATCTGCGGCGCGCTCATAAAGCATCCTCCTTTGCGTACAAGTTGTAGGCTAAAATTATGATAACACCATGTAGGCCAATTGTCAAGAGGCCGGGAAGAAAAAGAATCCCGCCGGAAGGCATGGCCTTCCGGCGGGGTTGGGTTATCCGGTAATTTTCCGTTCCAGTTCCGCTTTCACCTGCATGTAGTTGTGGAAGGGGATGGGCAGGGCCTCCCCGGTGATGAGGGCTGCCTCGTAGCGCCGGACGGACATGACGTAGCGGCTGTTCACCGTGTAGCAGCGGTGGATGGGGCAGAAGGGCTCCGGCAGCATGGCGTTGACCTCGCTGATGCTGAGGTCGCTCTGGATGATTTTGTCCGCGCAGTGAAACTCCGCCTTGCGGTTCCGGCTCTGGACGTAGAAAATCATGTCCGGCTGGATGAACAGCGTCGAACTGCCGCAGGGGACGGCCAGCCGCTTTTTAGGCGGAATCTCAATCAGCACGTCCCGGACGAACTGATAGGCGGACATCTCCAGCTTGGGCCCGCTTTCGCTCAGGGAAAAGGGGTGGAGGAATTCATAGTTGGCGTGGAGCAGCACCAGCTTGGTCTCCGTGCCGATGAGCTGATACAGGAAGGTATAGGAGGCGGTAACGGTGTCCTCTTCCGGGTGATCCGGAATGCAGGCCCGCACCTCGCCCATCACCGCCTGACAGCGGGGGGTGATGGACAAGGGGGTGTATTCCTCCTGGGTGATCTGATAGATTTTCTTCCGCTTCTCCACCCCGGCCTCCAGCCGGGCGCGGATGACCTCGCCGCCGATCAACACCCGTCCCCCGGTGCCCAGCCACACGCTTTTCGGGCAGAGGCGGGATAAATAGGGCTCAAAATTCCCGGCGTAGTAACCGTGGGTGATCTCCCGGGTCAGGGCCACGGTATCCTCCAGCTGTCCGCTCATGGGGCTCCCTCCCCTTTGTGATTATTGTAACAATATTATACAATAACCGTCAGAAAAAGGCAAGAGGGAAAAGGTGATACCTTTAGGTTCGGCTGGAAATTTGATACATTCTGTACGGGATTTCAGCGCCTGGTTACACGCCGCTGCGGTACTGCTCCGCCGTCAGCTTGACGCTGACCCCGCCGGGGCCCAGGGGCGTGGCCCAAACCTGCAATTGGTTCTCCAGAGGGCTGTTTTCGTCGATGCGGAAGGCCCGGGTGATTTTCTGCCCCGCCGGGAGGTAGATGCCGGTAAAGCCCTCCTTGCCCGCGCCGACCGTATGGAGGCGTTCGATATTAATTCGGGCTTCCGACTCACCGGTGTTCTCTATGGTGACGGCGGCGTATTTGCCCAGCAGGCCCGTGAAGGCGAAGGTGTGCTCGATCTCGTACTCGTCCTTAAACTCCTGCCCGTCCATGGACCGTCCGGAGATACTGCCCAGGTTCATCTCTGCCGGGTCCACCTCGGTGTACATGCCGAAGGTCTGGCCGTACTCGGGCTTTTCCTTCAGGAGGCTCTTCTGACGGGCCCACTGCTCCATTTGGAGCTCCGGGTCGACAGAGCCCCGGCCATTAAAGTGGGCGCCGGCGGAGGCTCCGCTGCTGCCGGTTATAGGGAAGCCCTCGCTGGTGATTACCAAGGAGTTGGGGTCCGCCTTGCCGTCGCTGCCCACTTCGGTGGAGCCATAGAGATTAAAGTCATGCCGCTGGGCGGAGGCGTAAAGCGGTCTCCAATCCTGTTCTCCGGTGGGCTTCCCCTCTTTATCACGGAGTTCCCGGCCCTTGGCCCCGAACTCCAGCTGGTTGGCCTCCTCATGGAAGTTCACGCCGTCGGTCACGTCGAAGAGCTCCGCCACGGCGGTGGCCTCAATGTAGTAGTGGACTTCCCCCTTGTTATCCGGGTACGCCAGAACCTTGGGTGCCGTGCCGCCCTTTTCCGTGGTCAGGGTCTCGCCGGGGGCAATCTGCTGTTTCAGGAACACGCCCACGCCGACCTGGGCGGGCTCCGCTCCGCCGGAGGGCGGGGCTTTGGAATCGCCGTTGGCCGCGAAGGACGCGGAAATCAGCCCGATCAGCAGGACCATGGTGACCATGCCTGCCACGAAGGGGGTGTAGTTCTTTCTCATTTCCCGTTTGCCGTGCATTGTAATTCTCCTTTACCATTTCATATTTTCCGCGATCTGAAACAGGTCTTCCCGCTCCAGACCCTTGGCGCTGAGCAGGAACACGTCGGCCCCCTGGGTCCACAGGAGGCGGGACAGGGAGGTGTCCGGGTTATAGATGAGGATGGCGTCCTCCCCGTCCACCTCCACGTCCTCCAGGGTGAAGTTCCCCGCGAAGAGGCCGTTTTGCTCCTCCCCGTGCCACTGGTCTATATAGAAGTAGAGATTGTCCGGGTCCTCCTGGGAGTGGTAGGAAAAGACGGCGTGCCCTGTGGCCTTGGTTTTGTCCGGGTCCCGGACAAAGCCCTCCGGGGCCCAGCCGGGGATCAGGGGGCGGAAGGGCAGGTCCACGCCCGTGTCCTTGGGCCGGGCGGAGTAGCTGACCAGTCCGTTCTCCTGGGCGGCGTAGACCCGGTAGTTGTCGGGCCGTTCCGCCACCGCGCCGGAGGCCAGCAGAGCCCCCAGGGCCGCGATGACCGCCGCCAGCAGGGCCAGGGTTTTCCAGCGCCGTTTCCTCCTCCTCCGCAGAAGGGCGCTCATGGACGCCTCAAAGGTCAGGGAAAAGTTGTGCCCGCAGTCCTCCCGCTTGGGGAGGGTATCCAGCCAGCGCTCCGCCGCCTCCGGTGCCGCGGCGTACAGCATCTCGTCGGTGATGTTCAAACGATTTCCCCCCTTTCCGCCAGCTCCTCCGCCAGCTTGCGCTTGGCCCTGGCGAGAATCTGGCGCACATTTGCCGCCGTGGTCCCCAGGAGCTCCCCAATTTCGGCGGCGGAATAGCCGTTGTAGTACTTCAGCAGCAGCGCCTCCCGGTACCGGGGAGGCAGGGCCGCCATGGCCCCCGCCAGGGTCCCGTCGGAGGGCGGCGGGGCGCAGCCGGGGAACGCTTCCTCCTCAAGCTCCACCTCCGGCCTCCGCCTCCGGGCCCGGTAGAGGTCGATGGCCTTCCGCTCCGCCGTCACGGCGGCCAGATGCCGGGCCTGGGGCCCCAGCTTGGCGGGAAGGCGGCAGTTTGCGAGACTGAGGAAGGCCAGATGCACCGCGTCCTCCGCGTCCTGGGGATTTTGCAGGATACGGTTGGCCGCGTGGAACATCAGTCCCCGGTAGGCGCTGTACATCGCCTCGAACCGCGTCCGGTCCTCCGGGTTGTCGATGGCTTGCAGGTATGCCAGCATCTTGCCGCCTCCTCTCGTCTCTGTTCTCTTAAACGCTCCGGCGAAGCGGAATGTGACGCGCTCATGAAAAATTTTTTCGGATTTTATTATACGCCGGATTTGCGGCGGCGTCAAAAAACGCCTCCCCGTGCCCGAAAGCACGGGGAGGCGCGATGGAACGGCCGGCGTTTATTCCTTTTCCTGGGCGTGGATGGGATAGTCCTCCAGCACGTCCAGCAGACGGGAATAGTCCTGGGACGCCAGGTGGGTATACCGGGCCCAGCGGTTGCGGCACTGGTTCCGGGCCTCCACCAGCAGGGCCTCCGCCGCCTCGGGGAAGGTCCGCTGGAGGGAGTTGAACCGGACCTCGCCCATGAAGAACTCCCGGAGATCATACCGGGGCTCCTGGAAGTCCAGCATGAAGGGGTTCTTGCCCTCCAGCTTCCGCTTGGGGTCATAGCGGTAGAGGACCCAGTAGCCGCTGCGGACGGCCAGCCTGGCCTCCTCCTGGGCCCAGGCCATGCCCTTGACAATGCCGTGGTTGATGCAGGGAGCGTAGGCCACGATGAGGGACGGCCCGTCGTGGGCCTCCGCCTCCCGGAGGGCCTTGATGTACTGGGCGGGGTCCGCCCCCAGGGCGACGGACGCAACATACACGTTCTGGTACTGGGTGGCCAGCATCCCCAGGTCCTTTTTCTCCGTCCGCTTGCCCGCGGCGGCGAACTGGGCCACCGCGCCGAAGGGCGTGGCCTTGGAGGATTGTCCGCCGGTGTTGGAGTAGACCTCCGTGTCCACCACCAGGATGTTCACGTCCTCCCCGGAGGCCAGTACGTGGTCCAATCCGCCGTAGCCGATGTCATAGGCCCAGCCGTCGCCGCCGTACATCCACATGCTCTTTTTCACCAGCTGGTCCTGGGCCTTGCGGACGGCCTCGATCTTCTCCCCGGTCTCGGAGGTATTTTTCAGGGCGTCCATTACCGCGTCGCTGAGCTGGATGGTCCGCTCCTTGTCCTCGAAGCCCTCCAGCCAGGCAGAGAGGGCCGCTTTCAGGCTTTCGTCCTTCGTCTCCTCCAGCAGCTCCCGGACCTCCCGCTGGAGGCGGAGCCGCTGCTGGCGGACGCTGAGGACCATGCCCAGGGAGTACTCGGCGTTGTTTTCAAAGAGGGAGTTGGAGAGGGCCGGGCCCCGTCCGTTGGGCTTGGTGGTGTAGGGATAGCTGGGGACGCTGAAGCCCCAGGCCTGGGTGCAGCCTGTGGCGTTGGCCACCACCATCCGCTCGCCGAAGAGCTGGGTCAGCAGCTTCATGTAAGGCGTCTCGCCGCAGCCCGCGCAGGCCCCGGAGAACTCCAGCAGGGGCTGCTCGTACTGACTGCCCTTGACGGTGAACTTGTTCATGGGGTTTTCCTTGGGGGACAGGGCGAGGCTGTAATCCCAGTTGGGCTGTTCCGGCATCTGGCTTTCGATGGGCTCCATGACGATGGCCTTTTCCTTGGCGATGCAGGCGGCGGCGCAGGTGCCGCAGCCGGTGCAGTCCAGGGGGTCCACCTGGATGCGGAAGCGCAGGCCCTCGAAGCCCTTGCCCCTGGCCTCCTTGGTCACGTAGCCCGCCGGGGCCTTTTGGCCCTCCTCCTCATTTAACAGGAAGGGCCGGATGGCGGCGTGGGGGCACATGAGGGAGCACAGGTTGCAGCCGATGCAGTTTTCGGGAAGCCAGCTTGCCACATGGGAGGCAAAGCCCCGTTTCTCGTATTTGGAGGTGGACATGGGGACGCTTCCGTCCGCCGCGTCCCGGAAGGCGCTGACGGGGAGCTGGTCGCCCTTCTGGGCGTTGACGGCCCGCATGACGGTGCGGACGTACCAGGGGGACGTGGTGTCCTTCTCCTCCGGCTCGCCGGCGAGGGCTGCCCAGGCGGCGGGGACGGCGATCTCATGGAGGCCCGCCAGCCCCGCGTCCACGGCGGCGCAGTTCATCTGGACCACCTTGTCGCCCTTGCGGCCATAGGTTTTCTGGATGGCGGCCTTCATGTAGTCCACCGCCTGGTCCACCGGGAGCACGCCGGAGAGCTTGAAGAAGGCGGCCTGCAATACGCTGTTGGTCCGGTTCCCCAGGCCGATGGCCTGGGCGGCGGCGCCCGCGTCGATGGTATAGAACTTCGCTTTCCGCTCCGCCAGGAGGCGCTTGACCTTGTTGGGGAGATGGGCTTCCAGGTCCGCGTCGGACCAGTTGCAGTTGAGGAGGAAGATTCCGCCCTCCTTGAGCTCGTTTACGATGTCGTACTTGGCGATGTAGCTTTGATTGTGGCAGGCGATGAAGTCCGCCATGGTGACGTAGTAGGTGGAGAGAATCGGGGTGTGGCCGAAGCGGAGGTGGCTTTTCGTCACGCCGCCGGATTTCTTGGTGTCGTATTCAAAGTACGCCTGGACGTACTGGTCCGTGTTGTCCCCAATGATTTTAATGGAGTTTTTGTTGGCCCCCACCGTGCCGTCGGAGCCCAGGCCCCAGAACTTGCAGCTGATGGTCCGGCTGTCGGCGGTGACCACGTTTTCCCCGACGGGCAGGGAGTGGTGGGTCACATCGTCAGTGATGCCCACGGTGAAATGGTCTTTTTGCTCCCCGGCCATGTTGTCGTAGACGGCGATCATCTGGGCGGGGGTGGTGTCCTTGCTGGAAAGGCCGTACCGCCCGCCCAGCACCTGGACCCGGCGGTTCCCCTGCTGGAGGACGGAACAGACGTCCTTATAGAGGGGCTCGCCGCTTGCGCCGGGCTCCTTGGTCCGGTCCAGCACGGTTAACCGCCGGCAGCTCTCCGGCAGGGCCGCCAGGAAATGGGCGGCGCTGAAGGGCCGGTAGAGCCGGACCTGGAGGAAGCCCGCCTTGCGGCCCTGGGCGTTGAGATACCGGACCACCTCCTGGAGGCAGCCGGAGACGCTGCCCATGGCGATGACGATTTGCTCCGCCTCCGGGTCGCCATAGTAGTTGAAGAGCTTATAGTCCCGCCCCGTCAGGGCGGACATCCGGGCCATATAGTCCTCCACAATGCCGGGGACGGCGTCGTAGTAGGGGTTCACCGCCTCCCGGAGCTGGAAGGCCGTGTCCGGGTTGATGACGGTGGAGCGCATCAGGGGATGCTCGCTGTTTAAAGCGTTGGCCCGGAAGCGGTCCAGGGCCTCCCGGTCCACCATTTTGGCAAGGTCCCCGTAGTCCAGCACGTCGATCTTCTGAATCTCATGGCTGGTGCGGAAGCCGTCGAAGAAGTGCATAAAGGGCACCCGGCTTTTGATGGCGGAGAGGTGGGCCACGGCGGCTAAATCCATGCACTCCTGCACGCAGGAGCTGGCCAGCTGGGCAAAGCCCGTCTGGCGGCAGGCCATCACGTCCGAGTGGTCCCCGAAGATGGAGAAGGCGCTGGTGCCCACGGTCCGGGCGGCCACATGAATGACGCCGGGGAGGAGCTGGCCGGAAATCCGGTACAGCGGCGGCACCATCAGCATCAGGCCCTGGCTGGCGGTGTAGCTGGTGGTGAGGGCCCCCGCCTCCAGCGAGCCGTGCATGGCCCCGCAGGCCCCGGCCTCGCTCTGCATCTCCATGAGGCGCACGCTCTGGCCGAAGATGTTTTTCATCCCGTTGGCGGCCCAGGTGTCCACATGCTCCGCCATGGGGCTGGAGGGCGTGATGGGGTAGATGGTCGCGACCTCGGTAAAGGCGTAGCTTGCGTAGGCGGCGGCCTCGTTGCCGTCCATGGTCTTGCGTTTCATAAAATCCCCCTTCTCTCATCTGCCCGGTCCGCTGGATGCCAGGCTGTAAAATTCATATGTCTATTATCGCACGCAGACATCAGACTGTCAAGGAGAGAGTTTGCCAATTCCTTCCGATTAGAGGGTTCCGGAAAAAAGAATGGGAACCCTCAAAGGAGGGTTCCCAAAAGATTCCGGGACAGCTCTGCCCGGAAGTCCGGATGGGCGATGGCGATGAGGGCCCGGGCCCGTTCCAGAACGCTTTTGTATTTCAGGTCCGCCACGCCGTATTCCGTGACCACGTACTGGACGCAGGTGCGGGGGGTGGTGACGGTGCTTCCCGGCGGGAGCTGGGGGACAATCTTGGAGCGGGGGACTCCCGCCTTGTCCCGGTAGCTGGAGCGGAGGGCAATGATGCTCTTCCCGTCCTTGGACCACTGGGAGCCCAGCACCCATTCCAGCTGGCCCCCGGTGCCGGAGTACTGCCGGGGCCCTACGCTCTCGGCGTTGACCTGTCCGGTGAGGTCGATTTCCATGGCGTTGTTGATGGAGACCACCCGGTCGTTCTGAGCGATGCGGCGGGGATCGTTGGTCCAGTGGATGTCCTTCTGGCAAAAGGCCGGGTTGTCCCGGGCGAAGTCCCACAGGCGCTTGTCCCCGATGAAGTAAGCGCCCACGGACTGGCCCGGACAGGTCTGCTTGCGGCTGTTGTTCAGGACGCCCTTTTTCATCAGCTCCATGACGCAGTTTCCGATAACCTCCGTCTGGAGCCCCAGGTCCCGCTTTCCCGCGTCCACCAGGCACTCGCCCACAGCGTTGGCCAGGCCCCCCAGGCCGAATTGGACGCAGGCCCCGTCGGGGATCAGCTCCGCGATGTACGCCGCGATGCGGCGGTCCGTCTCTCCCGCCGGGACGGGCGGGTGCTCCGCCGGGGGACGGCTGTCCTCTACAATGGCGTCCGCCTCCGAGACGTGAAACAGCATGTGTCCCTCCCCGCCGCTGGAAAAGGAGGGGAGTCCGCTGTTCACAACAACCACGACGGTCTCCGCCTGTTCCAGCACCGCCCGGGGGACGCTGGCCCCCCAGAGGGAGCGGCACATCCACCCGTTTTCATCCGGAGGGGAGCAGGCAATCACCGCCGCCCGGGGCTGCCGGGCGCACATCCAGTCCCCGGTGGCGCTGAGGTGGGCGGGGACGTACCAGACATTTCCCTGTTTGGCCAGCAACCGCTCACCGGAGAAGAAATTGGCCTGATAGGAGACCAGGTCCGCGTTCTCCGGGGCCAGTAGCGCGGTGTCCAGCGGGGCATAGAGGGACAGCAGCTCGATATGTCCCTCCAGGGACCGCAGCCGCTCCGCCAGGGCTCCGTCCACGGCATAGGGCCAGTTGGCCGAGCCGCTGACCGCCACCGCGTCCCCGGGACGGATCCATTCCGCAGCCTGTACGGCGGTCGTCCGCAGCGCTTCGTATTGCCGCCGCCAGCCGCTAAGGCCGGAAGCGCGCCCCTTTCGGACCGGCGTTGGTAAAGTCATTGCAATCTCCCCCGTTTCTCAAGGCTCTTTCATGTCTGAGAGCAGCTTGCGTTTATCAAAAATTTTGGAGTTCATTTTCCGCTGAGGCCGGGCGGAGCTTTAAACCTCATACCACCGGATTTCGCCCCCGGCCAGCTCCAGCGGGAACCCGGACCCGTTCCCCCGGAAAACGGTGGTGCTTTGGGGCTCGCAGGTGTTGTTCACCACGCAGAAGCGTCCGCTCTCCACATAGGCGTGGACCTCTACGCGGCAGTTGGAGGAGAACCACTTTTCCAGGCAGTCCTCCCCATGGGCGGCCCAGAGAATCGCCCGGTGGAGCAGGCGGCAGTTTTCAAAGGAATAGGGCAGGCCGGAGATATACACCCCCCGGCCGGAGCCAAAGGCGTTTACCGCCAGCTGGACCTCCCGGTCCCGCTGGACCAGCACCTTCGCCCCCTCCAGGGCGTAGACGCTCCGCTGTCCCTCTCCGAAGTCCACGGGGCCCTCCGCGTCCGCCAGGATGAAGTGGAAGCGGTGCTCCTCCCAGTTGTACTTGTCGTAGCCCAGTGTAAAGCCCGTCTCCTTTTCAACTCCCAGCACCGGGGCCATTTGGAAATAGCGTCCCTGGTACTGGTGGCCGGAGGGCTCGCCCACGCCGAGGAAGCCGCCGCCGTTCCAGACGAAGCGCTTCACCGCGGCGGATACCTCCGGCTCCTCCCAGACGGCCCCGCCGGTGTGGGCGGTATCCCCGCCGCCGATGTTCAAGATAACATCCATCCCGTCCAGGGCGTGGGGGTCGTTCTTCAAATCATCGAAGCTCAAAAACCGCACGTCGAAGGGTGCGCCGGACAGGGCTTCGATGACCCCGGCGTAGGAGTAGTTCTGCTTTTGATACAGGGCGTGGTGGACCATGTGACAGCCCCAGGACCGGGCCCTTCCCCAGCAGTTCAGCACCGCCACGGTCTTGGCGCAGTAAGGCTTGGCCCCGTTGATGTGGACATAAAGCTCCCGGAACTCCTTGCAGACGGATTCCACATAATCGATGAACTCCGGGAATTCACAGGCCAGCTTCAAGTACCCGCCGTAGCCGATGCGGTCGATGGGCTTGCGGAGAATAGCCCGCCGGGCGGTAACCCAGTTCTCCCGGGCCTCTCTCACCGGGTCCCCTCCCTCATGGAAGGTGTCCGGGAAGAAGTAGGGCAGGAAGCGCCCCTCCGTGTACTTCACGCCGGGAATGTCGGAGATGAGGCGCAGGGTGGACCCGTTGCCCACGCTGCCCACCACGGCGTCCAGGCCGATGGACTTGAACTCCTCCAAATAGGGCTCCGTGCCGATCCAGTGGTCCCCCAGGAACATCATGGCCTCCTTGCCCAGTTCGTGGGTGAGGTCCACCATTTCCTTTGCCAGGGCCGCTACCTCCCGCCGCTGGAACGCCATGAAATCCTGGAACTCCTTGGAGGGAATCCGATACTGATTGTTATAATACCCCTGGTCGATGATAAATTCCGGCCGGAATTTGTAGCCGGCCTCCTTCTCAAACCGCTCCAGGATATAGGGGGACACGGAGGCGGAGTAGCCGTACCAGTCCACGTACTTCTCCCGTTTCAGCTCGTCGAAAATCAGGGTGAACTGGTGGAAGAAGGTGGTGTAGCGGATGACGTCCACATAGGGGTGGTCCTTTATAAACTTCCGCAGCCGCTCCATAGTAAACTTCCGGGTCTTGGGCTGGCGGACATCGAAGGTGATCTGGTGCTCGAAGTCCTTCCAGTCGTTGGTGACGGCGTTGTACATGTGGACCGGGTCCCAGATGAGATAGGCCAGGAAGCTGACCGTGTAGTCGTGGAACGCCTCCGGGGCGGGAATCACCACCGCGCCGCTTTCGGCGTCGTAGTCCCACTTCTCCGGAGCCAGGGGCGCTCCCGCGGTGCGGTCCATGACCTCCCACCAGCGCTTGATGCCGTCCCGGTCGTTGACCTTCAGCAGTTCCTCACTGACGCCCTTCAAAAGAGGGATGGACAGCGGCCCGCCGGAGGCGGTGTGAAACGCGGTCATAATGTAGCACTGCTGGACCTCGTCGGGGTTGGCTTTCGCCCAGGCGTTGTCCTTCCGGGTGGTGTAGTAGGTGGCGTAGACCTTGGCCCCCACGGATTTCAATTCCTCCGGGTAGTCCGTGCCGTCGCAGTCCCGGATGGCGTCGGCCCCCCAGCGCTCCAGCAGGGCCAGGGTCTCGGGAACCACGTCCACGTCCGTGGGGATGGTCACCCGGCCCTTGTTCTGTAAATCACTCATGCGTTACACTCCTTAGAGGCCAGGGCCTTTGTCGCCCTCAAAGGGCTTGTTGTACACCAGCAGCGCCGCCAGCAGCAGAATCACGCCCAGGATCATCAGCCCCAGGCCCTTCATCTGCCCCGTCAGGGTCCAGCCGAAGACGACCAGGGCCAGCCCCGCGAAAAAGAAACCCGCGATGAACAGCGCCCGGAGGCCCATGTGCTCTTTCCAAAATTTCATACCGTCACCTCATCCTTTCAGTCCGCCCACGGTCATGCCCTGGGTCAGCTTCTTCTGCACGCACATGTAGAGAATCAGCGTGGGCAGCATCACCAGCACAAGGCCCGCGTAGAGAATGCCGTATTCCGCCGAGGACTGCTGGGCCTGCATCAGGTTCAAAAGGCCCACGGGCAGGGTTTTTTGCCCCTGGGCGCTGCTCATCAGCGTCATGGAGATGATGTACTCGTTCCAGAAGGAGAGGAAGTTGAAGAGAATGATGGTGATGATGGAGGGCTGGGCCATGGGGAAGATAATGCGGATCATGGCCTGTCCATAGCCCGCGCCGTCAATGTAGGCGGCTTCCTCAAAGTCGTGGGGCAGGGTGGCGAAGTAGCCGGAGAGCAGATAGATGGTGAAGGGCAGGGCCGTGGAGGCGTACACCACCGCCAGCACCACCAGGTTGTTCAGCAAAAAGCCGTTCCCCACCAGGTTTTTCAGCCACGCGTCCCCGTCCCGGAGCATCAGGAAGATGGGCACCACGATGTAGTTCACGTTGATGAACAGACCCGCCATGAAGCAGGTGTTCAAAAACCGGCTCCCCCGGAAGCGGAACCGGGCCAGGCAGTAGGCCGCGGGCAGGGCAATCACCAGCAGCAGCACCAGGGACAGGGCCGTCACCAGGACGGAGTTGAGCATATAGCTGCCCATACTGGCGGCGTTCCACGCCTCCACGAAGTTCTGCCAGTAAAAGCCCGCGGGCAGGGCCCAGGGGTTTCCGTAGAACTCGCTGTTCTGCTTGATGGAGGCCAGGAACACCCAGGCCACCGGCACGATGATGACCACGGCCAGGGTAATCAATACCACATAGATGAAGATTTTATACAGCGTCTCGCCGGACATGCCTTTCTTTTCCTTCGTCATATCCTCGCCCCCTTACATTTCCAGCACTTCCCGCTTCGTCACCCAGTTCACCAGGGCGGACAGCAGGAAGGAGAACAGGAAAATCACCACGCCCGCCGCCATGGAATAGCCGTAGAGCCCGGCGTCCTTCTGGGCGTACATGAAGCTTAATCCCACGTCGGCCATGCCTTTGGCCACCATGGCCTTGACAAACAGGAACGCCATGTTGATGGTGGAGATGATGAAGAAGGTGAGCGTGGTACGGATGTTGGTCCAAATCAAAGGCAGGGTCAGCTGGAAGAACTGGGTCAGCCGCCCCGCGCCGTCCAGCCCGGCGCTCTCGTAGAGGCTTTCAGGCACGGCGGACATGGAGGCCATGTACATGACCATATAATAGCCGATGGCCTGCCAGACCATGGCGATGATGACGCTGACGATGACCATGGGCTGGTCCTTCCAGAGGACCATGACGGTCTCCCCCTTGAAGAAGGACAGGATGCTGTTCAGCATGCCGTTTTCCGGCTTGTAGATGGCGGAGAAGATGCCGGCGATGACCACCACGGAGAGAATATTCGGAATGTAGAACACGATGCGGAAGAAGTTCTGCCCCTTGATTTTCTCCCGGGTCAGAATCGCCGCGAATACGATGGCGAAGAAAAAGGTGATAAGCGTCACGGTGACGATCAGCAGAATCGTGTTCTGCATAGCCGTGATGAATTTCACGTCCTTCGCCAGAGCCTGGAAGTTCGCCATGCCCACGAAGGTTTCCGTGGGCGAGTAGGCCCCCCGCTCAAACAGGGACATGCGGAACACATTCAGGGTGGGCAGAATCATGAATACGAAGTACAGGATCACCGCCGGGGCGACGCACAGGGTCAGGAACCGCCCCCGGCTCTTGCTGCTGCGCATAGGAAATCCACTCCTTTCGGGTCATATCGCGGAAGTAAAACAGGCGGCGGCGAGCAGAAACACTCGCCGCCGCCCACGGATTACGGACTATGCGGTTTTTGACGCGGGGCTCAGCCCATGATGTTGGCCCGCATCTGGTCGCTGGCGGCCTTGATGTCGCTGACCCACTGGTCCACGGTCACGCTGCCGTTCACCAGGCCGTTGACGGGGTCCAGGAAGACCTCGCGGACGGTGCCAAGGCCCGCCACGGCGTTGTAGGCCGCGAAGTTGCCCATGGCCGCGTCGGCTCCGTTGTCATAGATGGCGTAGAACATCTTGTTGTCGCCTTCCAGGTTGTCGGTCAGGCCGGGCACGGGCTGCACCGCGCCGCCCTTGGCGAAGATGGCGCAGGCCGCGTCGCTGTACAGGAAGGCCACGAACTGCTTGGCGGCGTCCAGGTTGGGAGCGGCGGCGGGAATCCACGCCTGCTCCAGCCAGCAGTAGCTGGCGCCGTTTCCGCCGGCCTTGGCGGCGGGCAGGGCGGTCATGCCCCACTGGAAGCCCTCGGCCCGGGGAGCCTCGGCCATCTCGCCGACGATCCAGGTGCCGTTGGGCATGAACAGGGCCTTGTTGTCCAGCACCAGCTGCTGGTTCTGGGTGAAGTCCTGGTCATTGGCCTGGGCGGGGGTGACGGGGTTCGTGTAAGAAGCCAGCTTGGCGATGATGTCGAAGCACTGCTGGGCCTCGGGGGTGTCCCAGATGCCCTCGGCATAGGTGGTGGCCTTGTTGAAGAAGTCGGGGCCGCCCACGGAGTACATCAGGGCGTACAGGAAAGCGTCAAAGTAGCCGGTGGTGGGATAGGTGAAGAGGTAGCTGCCCTCGGCCTGGGCCTTCTCGGCCAGCTCCCACATTTCGTCCCAGGTGGCGGGGACGGTCCAGCCCTTTTCCTCGAAGAGGCCCGCGTTGTAGAACAGGCCGCAGGGAGAGTAGAACATGGGGGCCAGGTAGGTCACGCCGTCGCCATAGGGGTTCGTCACGGAGGTGTCGGTGAAGCCGCCGACAATTTTGTCGGAGACCTTCACGCTTTCACCGGGGATGGTCATGGACAGCACGTCGGTGAGTTCGGCGATGTTGCGGTCCTTGATGAACTGCTCAGTGAGGCCCTTCTCACGGCCGGTGGCCAGGTGGATCACGTCGGGGAAGTCGCCGCCCTGCATGGACGGCCCGATGACGTCTTCCAGGTTCTTGTCGCAGATCAGGTTGACCTTCACGCCGGTCTCGGCGGTGAAAGCGTCGCAGACCTCCTGCCACATGCCGGGATAGGCTTCCTCATAGCCGGAGGCCAGGGCGGCCACGGTGATGGTCACGTCCTCGGCGGGCGGCGGGGTCTGGGTATCGCCGCTGTCGGCGGGGGGCGGGGTGGTGGTCCCGGCGTCGGAACCGCCGTTCCCGCCGCCGCAGGCGGCCAGGGACAGCACCAGCGCCAGAGTCAGCAAGAGACTGAAAAACTTCTTCATAAGTCTACCTCCTTATAATATAGGGGCTTCCGCAGGCCGGTTTCCGGCCTTGTAAAATTTAGTATAACGAGTTAGCCGCTGGCAAAGCAATCCCTTTCTTGCGCAACTTTTTAGAAATCTTGCTCTCTTTGCATTTTGCCTTAATTTCTAGGAGATACCATGCCCCGCTTTAGGCAAAACTGATAATTTTGCATA
Source organism: uncultured Oscillibacter sp. (assembly GCF_950073225.1). Classification (NCBI taxonomy): domain Bacteria; kingdom Bacillati; phylum Bacillota; class Clostridia; order Eubacteriales; family Oscillospiraceae; genus Oscillibacter; species uncultured Oscillibacter sp. The sequence goes on along the minus strand of NZ_CATMPS010000015.1, from coordinate 35,005 downwards.
TTCCTTCCTTCCGCTCTCTGTCTCCTCGACAAAATCCCGGCAGGATGGAAAAAATATTTTATCAAAAGTTGCGCCGCCGGGACAAAGGCGGTATAATGAGGGACAGGCCGTGATGCTGCCAATTTTCAAAAAATTGCGCCCCGGAGGGAGGAATGTCCGTGAGCCAGCGTCAATACGCGTTCCAGCGGGAGAGCGCCGCCCCCGGCGGGTCCCCCAGGCTGGCCTACGTCTCCCGGGCTCAGTACAGCCCGGAGTGGAACTCCAGCCTCCACACCCACGGCTGCGCCGAGCTCTTTTTCATCACCGGGGGCCACGGCCGCTTCCGCACCCGGCGGGAGGAGTTTCCCGTTGCCATCCACGACGCGGTTATCGTCAACGCCAACGTGCCCCACACGGAGGCCAGCCAGCTGGACAGCCCCCTGGAGTACGCCGTTTTGGGGGTGGAGGGGCTGGAAACCATGGCCGGGGCCGAGGGCTACGCCCTGCTCCACCTTCACTCCGGCTGGGAGGAGCTGATGGGCTGCCTCCACCTGATGCTTCAGGAGGCGGAAGCCGCCCTTCCGGGCTATGAGCGGGTCTGCCGGAGCCTTTTGGACGTGGTGCTGGTCCGGCTGAACCGCCAGCGGGACGCCGCCCTTTCCGGCGAGCCCTCCGGCGCCCGGTCCAGCCGGGAGTGCGACCTGGTCCGGCGGTACATCGACAATCATTTCAAGGAGAACCTGAACCTGGACCAATTGGCCCGGCTGGCCCATCTGAACAAGTATTATCTGGCCCACGCCTTCCGCCGGGAGTTCGGCGTGTCCCCCATCAGCTACCTGAACTCCCGCCGCATTGAGGAGAGCCGCTTCCTCCTCCGGGAGACGGACCACACCCTGTCCCTCATCGCTCAGATTCTGGGTTTTTCCTCCCTGAGCTACTTCTCCCAGTGTTTCCGCCGGGTGGAGGGCGTCAGCCCCCTGGAGTACCGGAGGCGGAACCGCTCGTGAAGCCGTATTGAAAAGAAGCCCCCGCCGGCAGGCGGGGGCTTCTTGCAGTAAAGTTTGAGAGTGCGGGAAAGGAAAAAAGGGGCCCTTATCCTTCCCGATGTTCCGATTCCTCCGGATCGGGCTCCGGGGAGTGGCGCTGAAAAATCTTTTCAAAAAACAGGGAGGCCAGCAGCGCGGCAATCACCGGCATAAAGACGACCGGCCACCACTCTTCTATGCAGAACGCGGCGGTCTGAACCGTCAGCAGCACCACCACAACGGTGCTGGGCAGGTGGGCGATGGTAAGCTGAAGGGCCGTGCGAAACAGCCCGCCCACGCCGTAGTCGAACCGCCCTAGCAGGGGGAAAAGCCAGCACAATACCCCCGCCGGAAGCGTGAGGGCAAAATAGTAGGCCACGTAGAGCACATAGGCCCATCCTCCCCAGTGGGTCCCGTACCAGCGGACAATGAAATGCCCCCCGAACAGCAGCAGGGCCAGGGGGATCGCAATGAGCCCCGCCAGCAGGCCAACCTTGAAATTTTGCAGGAAGGAGCGAAAGAAGTACCCGAAGGCCCCGCTCTCCCGGCCCCGCACGCACTTGACCACCGTGTAGTACAGCGCCGCCGTGGCCGGGCCGATGGTGACGGCGGGCAGGCATAGGACCGCCCAGAAGATGGACAGCCCGACGATGTCTACCAGGGTGCTCAGCCAGACCCAGATGCCCTTTTCAGGATTAAAGAATTCGCCCATGCCCGTCTCCTATACGCATTTCTGCGTCAGCGCCTTGCCCACGGACCGGCGGTTTTGCTCCGCCTCTTCCGGGTCCCGGCGGATGAACTCGCTGAGAAGCGCCTCCACCACATAGAGCTGAGCGATGAGAGCGGAGGTGGAACCAAACTGGAAGGGCTGCTCGTTGGGGCCGCAGAGGAGCACCGCGTCGGCGTAGGCGCTGGCGGGGGAATTCGGATAGCGGGTCACCAGGATCAGCTTCCCGCCCCGGTTTCGGATGACTTCCACCGCCTCCAGCAGCTCGTGGGTGGCCCCGGAGTAAGAGAAGTACAGCACCGCGTCCCCCTCCGCCAGGGTGGACAGGACCACCGTCTGCATATGGGAGTCCTGAATGGTCTTGAACTTTGGGGACGTGGTGGAGAATTGGGCCCAGGCGGCCAGTGCCACCACCGAGTGATTCCCCTGGCCCAGGCAGATCACCTGGCCCGCCCGGCGCAGAAGGTCCGCCGCCCGGATGATCTCCTGCTCCGAGAGCATGTGGTAGGCGTTATTGAGCGCGTCTTGGACGGCGGAGAGCACCTTGCCCATGACGGCGGCGGCAGAGTCCCCCTCCGTGATTTCGCTCCCCGGTTCGCTGAAAGCCGCCCGGGCGGGCAGCGCCGCCCGGGCCAGCTCCAGCTTGAAGTCGTTGAATCCCGCCAGCTTTAACTTCCGGCAGAACAGGGACACGGTGGACACCGCCACGCCGCACTGGGCACTCAGATCGGTGATGCTGACATATTGGGTTTCCTCCTGGTGTTCCAGTACATAATCGACGATTTTCCGCTCCGAGCGGGTGAAGCGCTCGTACTCCTGGATCATCAGCGCGATGATATCCTTGCCCATCCGCGTCTCCTTGCTTACTCTCCGAGAATTTCCCCTATCAGCTTGTCAGCCAGGATCATGCTCCGGGGCAGGTGGAAGGGCCCCTTGAAGGTGCTGCCCTTGGTGCTGGGCTCCGTGGGCAGGCCGTCCCGGCGGAGGTAGCCGTACCACTCGCCATATTCCGGGTCGGCGAAGTGGGCCTTGCAGTAGTCCAGGGTTTTGTAGAACCAGTCCAGGTATTTCTCCTCCCGGGTGTCCCGGTACAGCATGAGGGAGGCAATCAGAATTTCATTGTGGGGCCACCAGAGCTTCATGTCGTGCTCATAGGCCTCCGGGGGCTTGCCCAGGCAGTCGGTGAAGTACAGCAGCCCGCCGTACTTCTGGTCCCATCCGGCGGCGATGGCCCAGTCAAACATCTCCGCCGCCTTTTGGACCAGAGCCTTGTCCCCGGTCCGCTGGGCGTGCTCCAGCAGGAACCACACGCCCTCAATGTCGTGGCCGGGGTTGACCGTGCGGCCCTCGGTGTAGTACAGCCTCGGCGTTCCGTCCACGTCCACGTTCTCCAGGGTGCATTTCAGCTCCGGTTTCACATGGTATTTGAAGATGTCCTCCACGCACTGCCGGGCCCGCTCCTCATAGAGGGCCTTCCGCTCCGGGTCCGTCCGCAGCAGCACGCCGGTGACGTTCAAAATGATCATGGGCGTGCCGAAGGCCCGGCCCGTCCGGGTTTCGGGAATGGTCTTGGGGCCCATGCCCACGGGGTCCGGCTTGCCCTGGCTCAGGTCCCAATAGAGATCGTAGCACCGGCGGGCCCGTTCCAGGCGGGCCTTGTCCCCCGTCACGCCGTAGTACTCGGCGTTGGCGATGGCACAGAAGGCCTCGGAGAAATAGTAGCGCCGCTGGCGCAGCGGCTGTCCCTCCGCCGTGACGGTGAAATACATCCGGCCGCCGCACTCGCGGTTAAAGCAGTGGGCCTCCATAAAGTCCAGGCAGCTTTTCGACGCGTCCAGCCACTCCTGCCTGACCCCGTAGTTGTGGCAGAGAAACGCGAAAATCCAGCCGCAGCGGCCCTGCATCCAGACGCTTTTGTCGGTGGAGTAAATCTCGCCCTTCCGGTCCAGGCAGGTGTATACGCCGCCGTGTTCTTTATCCATGCCGTGCTCCAGCCAAAAGGCGGCGGAGCGCTCCAGCTCTCCCCGGACCCAGGTCCGGGCTTCCTGTAATGTTTGCCGATCCATCATATTCCTCTTTTCTGAATGCTCCCGGCCAGTTGGGGGCATTGGGTTCTTTGTGGGGCCTGGCCATTGGATAGCCGCTGGCGGCTTTGCCGCTTACGGATACCGCATCCCCCTGCGGGGACCTGGCCGGGCCATTTTCCCGGAAATTCCAGGCGCCCGGGACCCCTTATTTGCGCTCCGGCAGGCTGGCGGCGGCCATGGACTGGCCCACCCGGCGGAACTTCTCGTCGGGCAGCTCCGGGACGATCTTCCCGGTGAGCTCCGGATACTCGTCGGCCAGCACCTTCTTGGCGGTATCCAGGATGAGGTCGCCGCCCTTGCCGCTCATGACCCGGCCCAGCAGCAGCACATGGCGGCAGCCGTAGAGGTCAAAGTAATAGGCCAGGGTGTGGCCCAGGTACACGCCGATGGACTCGTAGACCTTGGCGGCCCGGGGGTCGTCCTGGGCCATGAGGGCCTGGACGGCTTTCAGCTTCTCGGCGGGGGAGGCGTTCTCATCCAGCTCGATGCCCGCCCGGGGGGCCAGCTTGATGACGCCGTCCTGGGAGAAGTACTTCACGCCGCAGCCGATGTCCCCGCTCCACTCGTCCCGCATGGCGTCCGGCTGGGCGTCCACGGGGACGAAGGCCAGCTCGTTGAGCCAGCCGGTGATCCGGCCTTCCTCATCCACATACCCGACGGCCTCGCTGGTGCCCATGGCGATGCCCAGGACGCTGTTGTCGTTCAGGCTCATGGCTCCCGCCAGGGCGGAGACGTCTCCGTCGTTGATGACGCAGTAGGGCACGTCCCCGAAGGTGTCGTGAATGGCCCGGATGTAGATGTCCTTGACCTTCTCGTCGTAGATTTCCTTGGGAACCTTGAGGAAGAGGGAGGCGTTCATGGTCCGGTTGTTGATGAACACACCGGCGGAGCTGACGCCCACCGCGTCCACCCGGGGCATGTGCTCCGCGGCGGATTTCAGGGCGGAGACAATGCCGTCATAGTGGTAGTCCGGGTCGGAGTTGGTCTTGGGGAACCAGACCACCTCCTCGGAGTAGACCGTTTCGCCGTCGATGACGGCGGAGACCTTCCGGTCGCTTCCGCCGGCGTCGAAGCCGATGCGGCAGCCCTCCATGTGGCCGCCGATGGCCTTGGGAGCGTCCTTGGCCTCGGGGATTTCGTCCACCAGCACCACTTCGAAGGGGTGCTCGAAGACGCCGGCCATGTAGTCCCAGTCGAATTCCTGCTGCCCTCCAGCGCAGTAGACGGATTTCAGGTACTCGCAGACGCCCGCGTCGCCGCTGACGTAAACCTTGAAGCCGCCCTTCATCCAGAGGATGGTCTTCACCAGGCGTTCAATGTAATAGTGGTCGGCCCCGGCCATCTCCGGCGTGCCGTGAATGAAGGTATGGCAGGAGGCCATCTGGCCGTCCGCCCGCTCCACGGCGATGCCCACGGGCTTTTTCGCCGTGGCCAGGAAGGCGCGGTTGAACCGCATGAGGGGAATAAAGTCCGGGTCCAGGGAAGGCGTGTGTTTGAGCGCCACATTGATGCCGAAACGATCCATAATATTCTCCTTTATCCATTCGTTCTAAGTCGCGGGACGCCGCCGGGAATGGTACTTGCAGGGCAACAAATTGATGATAACACAAATTTATCCAATTTTCAATCCCTGGAATATATTCCCGTCGTACATTTTGCCGGGGAAACGCGAAGGCCCCGGCGGAGCCGCCGCGGGAGGCGGTTCCACCGGGGCCGGGCTTTCAAATTTCATCCCCGCTGTTGTATTTTGTGCGGATCAGGATGTCCGTGTAGAGCAGCTCTTTTTCCGGCGCTTTGCCGTTTAGCAGGTAGTTATAGAGAATCTGCAGGGGCTGCCGCCCCTGCTCCAGGGCCACCTGATCCAACACGAAGCTCAGATCCCCGCTTTGCAGAAGGCGGCGGTTTGGCGCGTTCAGATCGTAGGCCACCACCCGGACCCGGCCCTTGCGGCGCTCGTCCTCCACGGCCCGGCAGACGCCCCGCTGGCCGTTGGAGGTGATATAGACGCAGGCAAGGGAAGGGTACTCCCGGAGGGTGTGCTGGGCAATTTCGTGGGCGTAGTCGTCCCGGTCGAAACAGGGCTGGAAGGGAAGGAGCTGGATATCCCCCTCGCCTTTCAGCGTGTCCAGAAAGCCCTGAAGGCGGCTGTAATGGGCGCCGTTATTGACGTGCCCGGCAATGGGGAGGACCAGCCCGCCCCCCGGCAGCATCTGCCGGACGAGGCCCGCCGCCGTCTGTCCCGCCCGGTAGCTGTCCATGCCCACGAAGCACAGCCGCCTGCTGTCCGGCGCGTCGGTGTTAAAGGTCACCACCGGCACGCCCTGCTCGTGGAGCCGGTCAATCCGCCGGACCAAATCCGGGGTGTTGTTGGAGGCGACGGCCAGTCCGGCGGCGCCCCATTCCATCAGCTCGTCAATCTGCCGGAGGACCTTGGCGGTATCCCGGCCCTGGACCTCCCGGATGTCCACCTCCAGGCCGGAGACCCGGAGCTCCTCCGCGGCCTGCCGGGCCCCGGCGGCCACGTCCTGCATGGTGGGCGTCTCCGCCGACTGGAGAATGGCCCCCAGCCGGAGGCCCTGCCGGGCCCGGACCAGGGCCTGTCCGATGGAGTTGGGGCGGTAGCCCAGCTCTTCGGCAATCTTCCGGATGCGGTCGGCTACCTCGGGGTTCACCCGGCCCCGGTTGTGGAGAGCCCGGTCCACCGTTCCCCGGGAGACCCCCGCCAGCTCGGCGATCTGCTGTGAAGTTACCGCCATGCCGCGCCCCTCCCCTCTGTTTCAATATGCGGGCATTATAGCACATCCCCCGCCCTTTGGCAAGGGAATTTCCAGGACTTCTCCAAATTGAACGCTATTGCACGCATTTTTGCGGCGGAGAAGGGAGAATTGCACAAGAAAGCTCCCCCGGCTTTTCCGGCTTCTCCAAACTTTTGCGTTTTGAGGAAATTTACCGAAAATGCCCTTGCAAAGCCGGGATTTCTATGGTATTTTGATACCAGTCAATCAAAAAGCCCGTCTGGGATTTCTACAGCGTGTTGCCGCGCGCTTCCCGGCGGGACCGCCTGCCTGCCGCCCTCGATGCGTGCGTTTTGCGTGCCTCTGTTTCCTTTCCCACAACTTGAATGGAGGCTGTAACAATGACGTTCTTCAGTTCACTCGCATGGACGCTGATTTCCTTCGTCCTCTTTACCGCTCTGGTGGCGATCATCTCCGGCTGGAAGACCCGGGGCGACGACCTGGACTCCGCCGAGGGTTATTTCCTGGCGGGCCGGGGCCTGCCGGGCGTTGTCATCGCCGGGTCCCTGCTGCTGACCAACCTCTCCGCCGAGCAGCTGGTGGGCCTGAACGGCCAGAGCTGGGCGTCCAACATGGGCCCCATCGCCTGGGAGGTGGGCTCCATGTTCACCCTGCTGGCGCTGGCCTACTACTTCCTGCCCCGGTATCTGAAAATGGGGGCCATGACCATCCCCTCTTTGATGGAGGTCCGCTACGGCAAGGGCACGAAGACCATGTTCTCCCTGGTTATTGTGGTGATGTATTCCATTTTAAACCTGCCGGTTATCCTGTACTCCGGCGCGGTGGTCTTTGAGCAGATCTTCGGCATCTCCGGCATGCTGGGCGTGAGCAAGTTCCAGTCGGTGGCCATCCTGTGCCTGATTATCGGCATCATCGGCGGCTGCTACGCCATCTTCGGCGGACTGAAAGCCGTGGCGGTGTCCGACACCATCAACGGCATTGGATTAATCGTCGGCGGGCTGATGGTCCCCTTCCTGGGCCTCGCGGCGCTGGCCTCCCAGACCGGGGGCAGCGGGATCCTCGACGGCATCCAATACATCGTCCAGGCGGACCCGGCGAAAATGAACGCCGTCAACGCCTGGAACGCGGCGGAGCCGGAGGTCCCCTGGCCCCTCATCATCACCGGCATGTTCTTCAACAACCTCTACTGGTGGTGCACGAACCAGTCCTTTGTCCAGCGGGCCCTGGCGGCCAAGTCCCTGAAAGAGGGCCAGAAGGGCGCGATTTTCTGCGGCTTTCTCAAGTGCCTGGGCCCCCTGTACCTGGTTATCCCCGGCATCATCGCCTTCTATCTGCCCTCCATTCAGGACGCCATCGCCGCCGCCGGTGAGCAGGCCATCGACTTCGCCTACCCGGCGCTGATTTCCGCCATCATTCCCAAGCCGGTGATGGGCTTCTTCGCCGCCGTCATGTTCGGCGCGATCCTGTCCTCCTTCAACTCGGTGCTGAATTCCGCCTCCACCATGTTTACGCTGGACCTGTACCGCTCCGCGTTCAAGCCCGGCGCCTCCGACGCCCACTGCGTCAAGGTGGGCAAAATCTACGGGACCATTGCGGGCTGCGTGTCCATTGTCATTGCCCCCTTCGTGATGAACGCCAAGGGCATCACCACCTTCCTGAACTCCATGAGCCAGTTTGTGTCCCTGCCGGTGCTGTGTGCCGTCCTGGGAGTGTTCCTGTTCAAGCGCCTGCCCGCCTATACGCCGAAGGTTATCACCATCTTCCATGTGGTCTGCTATGGCGTGTTCCTCCTCGTTGCCCCCAGCTACCCCGGCACGGACAATCCCATTCACTATCTCTACGCCATGGCGGTGCTGTTCCCCGTGGAGCTCGTCATCATGTGGGCCCTGAACAAGTACCGGCCCGCCCAGGAGTATGTGCCCCAGGACGTGGGCGCGGTGGACCTGACGCCCTGGAAGTACCGGCATGTGGTTTCCATCGTCGGCCTGATTCTGGCGGTGGCCATCTACATCCTGTTCTCCCCCTTGGGCATCGCCGCCTGATGCGTTCGCGCGCTGTAGCCGCCCGGTAGTTTCGGCGGCCCGGTATCTTCATAGAAACGCTCCGCGGGTCTCCCGCGGGGCGTTTCGTTTGCCCTGGGGAAGTTTGCGTGCAGAACGCAAAGCGGGCCGTTTATATTTGGGCATCTTCTTCAAAAACGGCGGCCGCCCTATGGCGGAGACAGAGGATTTCACAATTTCTGTTCCGGATTATTGTGAAGAATACGCCGATATTTTGCTTGCGTTCTCGTGAACGCTTTGCTATAATCGGAGCTAGAGAAAAGGAAATGAAACGCAGGCAAAGGCACACATCGCAAAGGCGTCGCCTCCGGCGGCTCCGGCAAGAGCCCGCCAGGCGCAAGGCAAGTGCATCCGGAACAATGTCATAAAACCAACTTATTTTTATAGGAGGAAATCGTTATGGAACTCAACATCTGCTTAATCGGCTGCGGCATGATTGGAAAGGAACACATCGAGCGCATCCAGAACCGTATCCGGGGGGCCAAGGTCGTGGCCGTCTGCGACGTGTTTGAAGAGGGCGTGAAGAAGGGCGCGGAGCTGGCGGGCCCCGGAACCAAGACCTACACGGACTTCAACGAGGCCATCAACGACCCGGACGTGAATGCGGTCGTGGTCACCACGCCGGGTCAGTTCCACAAGGACCCCGTCCTGGCCGCCATTAAGGCCGGAAAGCCCGTCTTCTGCGAAAAGCCCCTGGCCAACACCGCCGCCGACTGCAAGGCCGTGGTGGACGCGGAGATGGCCTCCGGCAAGCACCTGGTCCAGATCGGCTTCATGCGCCGCTATGACCGGGGCTACAACCAGGTGAAGGAGCTGCTGGACTCCGGCAAGTTCGGCACCCCCCTGATTGTGAAGTGCACCCACCGGGCCGACGGCGTGGCCCCCAGCTACACCACCGCCATGGCGGTTACGGACACCGCCATCCACGAGATCGACTGCCTGCCCTGGCTGGTGAACGACGAGTGGGACGAGGTTCAGTGCATTCTCCCCAAGGTCACCAGCAAGGCTCATGAAGGACTCCGGGACCCCCAGGTTATGATCATGAAAACCAAGGGCGGCATCGTGGTGATGCTGGAAGTCAATGTGAACTGCGGCTTCGGCTATGACATCAACTGCGAGGTGGTCTGTGAAAACGGCGTGGTGAACCTGCCCTGCCCGTCCTTCCCGACGGTCCGCTATGCCAATCAGGTTTCCACCAAGATTGAGGACAACTGGATTCTCCGCTTCATCGACTCCTACGACGTGGAGATCCAGGACTGGGTGGACCACGCCCTCAAGGGCGAGACGGGCGGCTCCTCCGCCTGGGACGGGTATGTTGCCTCCATCACCGCCGACGCCCTGGTGAAGTCCCAGACCTCCGGCCAGGCGGAGAAGGTGGTCACCGGCGGCACCCCGGATTTCTATAAGAAATAAGACCTCTTCTTGACTTATCCATATATCGGAAAGGAGCGCCTATAATGAAAATCGCGTTCGACGTCGACGTTTTAGCCAAGCAGATGCCCATCAGGGATTACGTCCGCAAGGTGGCCGACTGGGGTTATAAATACATCGAGCAGTCCCCCCATCCCCGCATCAACCCCTTCTATAAGCACCCCCTGTTCTCCAAGGAGTGCGAGGAGGAGTACCGCAAGGCCCTGAAGGAAACCGGCGTGGAAATCTCCAGCTTCATCGTGGTCTACCGCTGGTCCGGCCCCACCGAGGAGCAGAGGCAGCACGCGGTTGCCAACTGGAAGCGGATGATTCAGATTGCCGTGGACATGGGCGTTCCCGTTATCAACACCGAGTTCTCCGGCGACCCCAACCAGCAGGAGATCTGCAACGGCATGTTCTTCCGCTCCATGGAGGAGCTGCTGCCCATCATTGAGCGGGAGGGCCTCCGGGTGGAAATCCAGTCCCACCCCTACGACTTCTGCGAGCTCAACGACGAGACCTGCGACATCGTGAAGTCCTTCCGGTCCAAGAACCTGGGTTATGTGTACTCCGCGTCCCACGGCTTCTTCTACGACCAGGGCAAGGGCGACGTGCGCCACATGCTGAAATACGCCGGCGACGAGCTGACCCATGTCCTCCTGGCCGACACCTGGAACCAGACCAAGGACTGCCGTTACATCCTGAACCCCCCCTGGCTGAACGCCAGAGGCCGGGCGGACGTGACCATCCACCAGCACACGGCCATGGGCGAAGGGGAAGTGGACTTTGACGGCATCTTCGAGACCCTGCGGGAGATGGACTTTGTCAACAAGCAGCTCAAGCCCGGCGCGCCCAAGGCGGGCGGGGACAATATCATCTGCGTCAGCTACTTCGGCTTCCCGGAGAAGATGGATCAACAGGCCCCCGAGGCGCTGGAACGCATTCAGAGCGAGCTTTTGGGCAGGTAAGACGGGAGATCCCGCTTACATACTTCTTTTCTCTGCGGGACGCCCAATCGGAAACGGCTGGGCGTTCCCGCGCAATTGGAAAACCCCGCCGCCGGGTATACAATTATGGAACGATTAAGGAACGATAAGGAGAACGAGCCATGAAAATCGGATTTAACGAAGGCTGCAACCGCTTCTGCGAGAACCACTCCGTGCTGGAGGACCTGGCCCTGTGCGAGAAATACGGCTTTGACTACATCGACGTCCAGTCCGAGTGCCTGGACCGGGAGCTGGCCGCCGGGAAATACACCCTGGAGCAGCTGGGGGACTTCTTCCGGAGCCATAAGCTGAAAATGCTGTCCTACAACGCCCTGATTTTCTTCAACATGAAGCAGACCCAGGCGGAGAAGGACGCCGTCATGGCCCAGCTGGACGAGATCATCCGCCGCTGTGAGATTCTGGACTGCAAGATGATCGTCGTCGTGCCCTCCATGGACCTGACGGTCCACGCCACCGTGGACGAAATCAAGGCCGACGCCGTGGCCGTCCTCAAGGAGATGGTCAAGAAGGTGGAGCCCCACGGCATCAAGCTGTCCCTGGAGTTCTGCGGCGCGCCTACTATGTCCATCAACCGCTTTGAGTACGCCTATGACATCGTGAAGGCCGTGGATTCTCCCCTGGTGGGCGTGACCCTGGACCAGTTCCACTTCAACGCCATGGCCTCCGGCTGGGACGCCCTGGAAAAGGCCGACGGCAGGAAAATCTTCGTCTGGCACCTCAACGGCACGGAGAACATGCCCTGCGGCGCGTCCTACAACACCGACGAAAAGCGCCTCTGGCCCGGCGAGAGCGGCGACTGCCTGGACCATAAGCGCTTCGCGGACACCCTGAAAAAGATCGGCTTCGAAGGGGACGTTTGCACCATCGAGGTCTTCCGGCCCGACTATTATAAGCTCTCCAGCGAGGAGAACATCAAGAAGGCCGCCGAGGTCACCCGGGCCCACGTGGAGAAGTATTGGTAAAATATAAGCCGCCAGAACGGCCCCGGCACTGCCGGGGCTTTCGGCCTGATTTAAAATGGCGAAAGGGAGTGTCACCATGAGCAAGGTATTTGGATATCCCAAGTTTGACGAACGCGGCGAAATGGTCCTTACCACTTACGACGGGGACTACGCCGCCATGCTGATGGACGTGCGGGTCTACCAAATGAAGGCGGGGGAAACCCGCAGCTTCTGCCGCCCCGGCGAGGAGATCGCGGTGCTGCTGCTTCACGGCAGGGTGAGCTATACCTGGGAGACCCAGCGGGCCGAGGCCGTCCGCCGGAACGTCTTCACCGAGGGCCCGTGGTGCGTCCACGCCTCCGGCGGGGTGGAAATTGCCGTCACCGCAGAGGCTGGGGCGGAGATTCTGGTCCAGTGCACGAAGAACGAGAAGAGCTTCTCCAGCCGCCTCTACCGCCCGGAGGACGCCCCCTGGAAATACTCCTGCGTGGGCAAGTTCGGCGGCGTGGCCCAGCGGCGGGTCAACACCATTTTCGACCACGAGATCTGCCCGGACTCCAACATGGTCCTGGGGGAAGTGCTGAACGACCGGGGGAACTGGTCCGGGTATCTTCCCCACCGGCATCCCCAGCCGGAGACTTACTTCTTCCTTTTTGACCGGCCCGAGGGGTTCGGGGCCAGCTTTGTGGGGGACGAGGTGTTTAAGAGCGTGGACCACAGCTTTTCCGCCATCCCCGGCGGGGCGCTGCATCCCCAGGCCGTGGCCCCGGGCTTCCAGATGTACACCACCTGGATGATTCGGCACCTGGAGGGCAATCCCTGGCTCCAAACCGACCGCTGCGAGGACGAGCGCTACACCTGGCTCCACGAGGTCTGACTTCGCCTGTGCCGAGCGCGGCGGCGGGCAAAAAAATGATATCTGCGGGAAACGGGAAACGCGGCCGCGTTTCAGCGTCCCGGAGAAACCGGCAGGGCCTGTCGCGGCAGCGGCGGGCCCTGCCGGTCTGTCTGCCGGAAGCGGCGGCTTGGCGGGCTGAACATCCAAATGTTTCCTGTTTCAGAAAAGCGCGGCAGCGTGTTTCAGCCGAAACAAGTGAAACAAAATGTTTCAACTGTTTCAAATTGCGTTTCATGCTTTTCCTAAGTTCTCCGATGCTGTATAATTTGCCTGGAACATTCCCTGGAAGCAGCGCCGGTCTTGTCGGTTTCCGCCTGGTGACTTTGCCGAAATCTTGACAATCTATTCACACACAATTCACAAAAAGGGAGCTTTCCGAGAGCGGGAGGAGTGAAAGTTTCAATTTTGGCACGAAATTTGCTATATTATCTGCCGAAGCGAGTTCGCGGAAACCGGACATATTTCGCGGATAAAAGGTGATTTGTGGAGGTATGATTATGAGTGAAAAGCCTATCCTCGGCGTTCTTCTGGGCAACTCCGCCGGCGTTGGCCCGGAGCTGGTGGCCATGCTGGCCGTGAAGGATTACTACAAGGATTACTGCCGCCCCGTCATCATCGGAGACCTGCGCATGTTCGAGCACGGGCTGAAGGTCGTGGGGGGGGACGTGCCCCACTACGTGGTCGGCGATCTCAGCGAGTGCGATTGGTCCAAGGGCTTCCCCGTGCTGGACCTGAAGGACCAGGACCCCGCCCAGGTGGTCTACGGTGAGGCCAACGCTTACTGCGGGGCCAGCGACCTCAGGCAGCTGGATACCGGCATTGCGCTTTGCAAGGCCGGAAAAATCGAGGGCTTCGTCTTCGGCCCCTTCCACAAGGGCGCCATGAAGATGGCGGGGCTCCACGACGAGAGCGAGCACACCTATCTGGCCCACGCGTTCAACCTCACCACCCCCTTCTGTGAGGTCAATATGATGGACGATCTCATGACCGTCCGGACCACCAGCCATGTGCCCATCAGCGAGGTCAGCTCCATCATCAATGAAACCACCCTCCGGGAGGCTATCGAGCTGGGCGAGATCACCGGCGAGAGCCTGGGCCATAAGCCCCGCATCGCGGTGGCGGCCCTGAACCCCCACTGCGGCGAGTTCGGCCTGTGCGGCCGGGAGGAAGTGGACATCATCGGGCCCACCATTGAAAAGGTGGTGAAGGAGACCGGCTGGAACGTCACCGGCCCCTATTCCGCCGACACCCTCTTCATCAGCGCCCTGGCGGGGGACTTCGACGTGGTGGTGACCATGTACCACGACCAGGGCCAGATCGCCTTGAAGCTGGTGGGCTTCCAGCGCTGCATCACCGTGGCGGGAGGCCAGCCCTATCCCATCGCCACCTGCGCCCACGGCACCGCCTTCGACAAGGTGGGCAAGGCCAGCGTCACCACCGATTCCTTCGAGCGGGCCGTCCGCACCACCGCCAAGATGGCGGAGGCAAAACGGACGAAGGGTCAGTAACCGGCCGGGAGCCGCCGGGCCGGAAGCGCCTGTTCCGGTGGCCGCCGTCTTCAAATATATAAAATTTTATAGTAAAATGTAGGAGAGGTGACAAGAATGGATTTGGTAGTTCTGGTAGGAGCGTTTTTCCTGCTGCTCTTCCTGGGCATTCCCATTGCTTTCGCGCTGTGTCTTTCCGCGCTGGCGTACCTGGTGCTGTACTCCCAGGTTCCGCTGATTATCATTGCCCAGCAGATGCTTAAGGGTGTAGACTCCTTCACGCTGATGGCGATTCCGTTTTTTGTGATCGCGGGCTGCCTGATGCAGAACGGAGGCATTTCCCGGCGCATCGTGGATTTCGCGAAGAAGCTGGTGGGCTGGCTCCCCGGCGGCATGGCGGTGGTGGACATCGTGGCCAGCATGATCTTCGCCGCTATGACCGGAGCGGGCGCGGCCACCACGGCGGCTGTGGGCGGCATCATGATCCCCTCCATGGAAGAAGAGGGGTATGACCCGGGCTTTGCCAGCGCGATCCAGGCTATGGGCGGCATTTTTGGACCCATCATTCCGCCCAGCATTCTGATGGTGCTCTACGCGGTGGCCTCCGGCGAGTCCGTGGGCGACATGCTGATGGCGGGACTGCTGCCCGGCCTGCTTTTGGGCCTGGTTCTGATTGTGGTGGTGGTGCTGCTGTGTGTAAAGAAGGGCTACACCGGCAAAAGCCGGTTCAACGCCGGAGAGGCGCTGCGTTCCTTCGGCCGGGCCTTCTTCGCGCTGTTGGCGCCGCTGATCATCCTGGGCGGCATCTATTCCGGTTTTGTAACGCCTACGGAAGCTTCCGCGATCTGCTGCTTCTACTGCCTGGTCATTGGGCTTTTCGTCTACCGGGAGATCAAGCCGAAAGAAATCTGCCGTATTGTCTTTGACGGCGTGAAGAGCGCCGCCGGAATCATGCTGATCGTGGCCTCCACCCAGGTATTCGGCTGGGTCATCACCCGGGCGGGCATCCCCCAGACCCTGGCGCGGATGTTTACCTCCTCCATCAGCAGCCCCCTGGTGTTCACCTTCGCGGTTTGCCTGATTCTGCTGGTGGCGGGCTGCTTCATCGACGCGGTGCCCGCGCTGCTGATTTTCGCCCCCATCTTCTGCCCCACCGCCCAGGCCTACGGCATCAACATGGTGTACTTCGGCGTGGTAATGGTGATTGTGCTCTGCATCGGCCTGGCTACGCCTCCGGTGGGCATCAATCTGTACGTGGCCTCCAGTGTTGGAGGCCAGCCGGTCCATAAAATCATTCCCCACCTGCCCATCCCTCTGATGGCTATCTTTGTCGGCACGCTGCTGGTGGTGCTGTTCCCCGGCATTGTGACCTTCCTCCCCAGCGTCCTGTAAGCGTTCCCTAAATTTAAATATAAGGAGATTATCACGATGAAAAAGAAAATTTTGGCGTTTACCCTGGCTCTGGCCCTGGCCCTCACCCTGGCTGCTTGCGGCGGCGGCAACGGCTCTGGCAACGGCGGCGGTTCTCAAGACGGCGGCGCGGCCGCTCCCTCCGGCGACGTGCCCGCGGCGGGACCTGCCGCGTCCGCGGAGGTTTCCGGCGATAACATGACCATCAGCCTCTTCGCGGGCTCCCTGCCGGAGAACACCCCCACCGGCGGCGCCCTGGCGGTGATGGCGGAGTATATCAACGCTTATTCCAACGGCACCATCCAGGCCGAGGCCTTCTATGACACCGCCCTGGGCGACGCCACCTCCATGGTTCAGGGCCTGCAGCAGGGCACCGTGGACATCGGCGTGGCGGGCACGGCCTATTTCTCCGGCCTGGTGCCTGAAATTGAGGTGTTCCAGCTTCCCTTCCTGTTCGGTGATCTGGAGAGCGCCCGGACGGCCACCGACGGCCCCGCCGCCGACGCGATCAACGCCAAATTCGAGTCCGTGGGCATCAAGGGCCTGTCCTTCTGGGAGAACGGCTTCCGGGAGCTGACTAACAACGTCCGCCCCGTCTCCACTCCCGACGATATGTCCGGCATCAAGATGCGCACGCTCCCCGCCGAGGTTCAGGTGGAGACCTGGAAGGCCATGGGCGCCCTGCCCACCACCATCGACGCCTCTGAGCTTTATACCGCCCTTCAGCAGGGCACCGTCAGCGCCCAGGACAACCCCCTCCACGAGATTGTTTCCCGGAAGTTCTATGAGGTGCAGCCCTACGTGACCCTGACCGACGCGGTGTACACCCCGCTTTACATGGGCATGAGCAAGGCCACCTGGGACCGGATGAGCGAGTCTCAGCAGGCCCTGATTCAGGAGGCCGCCGACGTGGCCCGCCAGAAGCAGCTGGAGCTGACCGACGAGGCGCAGGCCGCCGCTCTCCAGACCCTGATTGACAACAAGTGCGAAATCGTGGAAGAGCCCGATAAGGACGCGTTTAAGCAGAAGGCTATGCCCACCTGGGCCATCTTTACCGATCAGTACGGCACGGACCTGGTGGATATGATTCAGAAATAAGCCCCATTTTAGAAAGAAGGAGTGACGCAACATGCGAAGAATCGTAGATCTGACCGTGCCCATTGAGGAACATTGGCGCTACGGGTTCAAGGTGACGCCCGTCAAAACCCACGCGAACGGGGACCCCTGGCAGAACGCGTCCTACAACCTGGAGTCTCACTGGTACACGCACATTGACGCTCCGCTCCACTTCGACCCCAACGGCGAGTCCCTGGACGCCTATCCCATTCAGGACTGGGCCATCACGGACTGCCTGGTGCTGGATTTCTCCGACTGCGGCGACAACACGGCCATCACCGCCGAGATGCTGGAAAAGGCCAACGAGCGCTTCCGGGACCGGCACTTTGACAGCCTGCTGATCCGCACGGACCGGGCCAGAAAGGCCGAATGGACCTCCACGGAATACTGGGATAATTCTCCCTATCTGACGGAGGACGCCGGCATCTGGCTCAAGAACTACCACCCCAAGCTGGTGGGGTACGACTTCGCCCAGGATTACGCCATCCGCAAAATCCGCACCATGAAGCCCGGCGACGAGATTCCCCAGCCGGTTCATGAGCACGTCCTGAAACAGGGCAAAATTCTCCAGATTGAGTACATCACCAACCTGTGGGAAATCGGCTCTCCCGTCTGCCAGCTCATTGCCCTGCCCTTGAACACCCAGCACGCGGACGGCAGCCAGATCCGCGTGATCGCCGTTGTAGAAGAGTGAGGTCCATATGGAAAACGTATCCTCTGTGAAAACGCTGCCCGAGAAGCTGCTGGACGGGTCGAAGATTCTGTTTGGCTTCCTGGGCGTTGTGATGATTCTGGTGGAGACCTACGCGGTGTTTGGCCGTGAGATTTTAAAGGTCCCCGTTCCCTGGGCGGACGAGATGCTGAAGCTCCTTTTCGTGTGGTGCATTTTCGTGGGGTCCGCGCTGGCCTTCCTCTCGGATGACCTCATTTCGCTGACCCTGATTGAAGACCGCGCCAAAGAGAAGGGGAACATGAAGCTCTTTGGGATTTTGAAGATTGTGCAGTATGCCGCCGCCCTGGGCATCTCCGCGCTGCTTGTGGTGCAATTGTTCACCATTGTCGGCACGCAGCTGTCCACCGGAGAGGCTACCACCGTGCTGAAATACCCCCTGTGGGTGTTGAACAGCGGCATCCTGATCGGCATGGGGCTGATTGTGGCCGCGAGCGTTGGAAAGCTGATCGGCTGCGCAAAATACTTCAAGAACTGACCCGTGGGAAGGCGGAAGGCCGACGTCTGAATCCTCCCTCCCTCAACAGCCGGGCCGCTATTCCCGCGGCCCGGCTTTCCCGTAAACCCGGCGGAAGCAGCCCGAACCTGTCGTAAAGGAGAACTGTATGGTCAATGTTGTGATTTTCGCGCCCTCCCCGGACCAGCTGGGCTATATCGGAGACCTGCTGCGGAGATTACAGACCGACGAGGTACGCATTGACGCGATTCACCATTTCGGAAGCCCCGAGATCTTAAACCACCTGAACCACTACGACGTCATTATTGCCCGGGGCATTACCTACCGGATGCTCTGCGGGCTGTATCCCGGCAAGCATATCACCCACCTGGGCTTCGACGGGACGGATATCCTGTCCGCCCTGCTGGAGTGCCGGGAGTCCTTCCACCCGAAAAAAATCGGCCTGTGCCTCCACCACGACGGCCTGAAGGCCGTGCTCCCGGGACTCAGCGAGCTCTGCCGGGCGGAGCTGAAGCTCTACGAGGTGCTGGATGAGCAGAGCGCCTATGATGCGGTGGAGGCGTGCCGCAGGGACGGCATGGAGGCCATCGTCAGCGGAGGCACCGTCAGCAACATCTGCCGGGAGCAGGGCTTTCCCTGCACCTATATCCACATCCGGCCCGCCACCTTGGAGCGGGCCATCGAGGAAGCGCTGAACACCGCCCGGGTCATCAATACCGAGCGGACGAAAACCAATATCATCCGCATGATCCTGGACAACAGCGACGACGCGGTACTGGCGGTGGACGAGACCGGCCACATCCTGGAGGCCAACGACCAGGCTTATCAGCTCTATGGCCTGGCCTTCATCGCCGGCTGGAGGGGCGGCTCCGTTCAGCGGCTGAACGCGGGGCTGACCTTTATCGGCAGCCGGGAGGAGCCCTGCCGGGACGGGGAGGAGAAGCTGGTGACCATCGGCGGCCAGAGGTACTATGTCCGCTATAAGCTCATCTCCGGCGAGGACTCCGGCGTGGGCACCCTGATCACCACCAGCGCCGCCTCCAAAATCCTCCAGGAGGAGCGCCGGATTCGAAAGAGCCTTGTTCAAAAGGGCCCCTCCGCCAAGTATACCTTCCGCAGCATCATCGCGGTCAATCCGGAGATGCGCAAGAAGGTGGAGATTGCCAAAAAGTTCAGCCGGGCGGACTCCGACGTGCTGATTACCGGGGAGACGGGCACCGGCAAGGAGCTGTTCGCCCACAGCATCCACTCCGCCAGCGGGCGGATGTCCCAGCCCTTTGTGGCCATCAACTGCGCCACGCTGCCGGAAAATCTTCTGGAGAGCGAGCTGTTCGGCTATGAGCCCGGCTCCTTCTCCGGCGCGTCCCGGGAGGGACGGATGGGCCTTTTTGAGCTGGCCCACCGGGGAACCATCTTCTTAGACGAGATCGGGGAAATTCCCGTGGCCCTCCAGGCCAAGCTGCTGCGGGTCCTTCAGGAAAAGGAGATCCGCCGCATCGGCAGCGCGTCGGTCATCCCCATCGACGTGCGGGTCATCGCCGCCACCAACGTCAACATTCGGGAGCAGATTGCCCTGGGAAAATTCCGAAGCGACCTTTTGTACCGGCTCAACGCCCTGGAGATCTCCATTCCGCCCCTGCGGGAGCGGCCGGACGACGTGATTCCCCTGATGGAAGGCCAGCTCCGCATTCTGGCGGCGGGCCTGGGCAAGCAGGTCCCCAAGCTGACCCCGGAAGCCCAGAAGCTGCTGTGCCGCTATGCCTGGCCCGGCAACGTCCGGGAACTGCGCAACATCTGCGAGCGGCTGGTGGTCTTGTCCGACGCGGCGGATGTGACGGTGGAGGATCTAAACGAGCTCCACAGCTTTTCCGGCGCGCCCTCCGGCGTTCCAGACCCCGCCCCCACCCCTCTGCCAGCGTCGTTCCCGGTTTCCCAGCCGGGCAAGACCAAACAGGAGATTGCCCGGGAGCTGGGCGTTAGCCGGACCACCCTCTGGCGGATGAGCAAGCGGCAGGAGGGGCAAAAATAACCCGGCTATAACACTTCTGAGAGGAGTCTTTCCATGGAAACCATTACCGATCTCATTAAAAACCAACCCATTCCCAAAATGGTGCGCATCCGGCAGAACTTCGACCGGACCCATATCCCTGTGGAGGACATCGCCTCCACCGTCCAAAAGGAGCTGGACCGGGAGGACCTGGGCGGGAAAATCAAGCCCGGCATGAAAATCGCCATCACCTGCGGCAGCCGGGGCATGACCAACAACGCCCTCATGGCCCGGGCCATGGTGGATTTTGTCAAGTCCAAGGGAGCGGAGCCCTACATTGTGGCCGCCATGGGCAGCCACGGCGGCGCCACCGCCGAGGGACAGACCCAGATTCTCAGGGACTACGGCATCACGGAGGAGGCCATGGGCTGCCCCGTCAAGAGCTCCATGGAAACGGTGCAGGCGGGCCTCTCCGGCGTGCGGAATCAGCCGGTCTTCGTGGACAAGAACGCCAGCGAGGCCGACGGCATCCTGCTCTTTAACCGCATCAAGCCCCACACCTCCTTCCGGGGGCCTTATGAGAGCGGCTTGATGAAGATGATGGCCATCGGCCTTGGCAAGCAGAAGGGGGCGGAGTCCATTCACCACCAGAGCCCCGCCATCATGCATGAGCTGGTGGAGGAATACGGCCGGACCATCCTGGAAAACTGCCCCGTGCTGGGCGGCATCGCCGTCGTTGAAAACGCCTATGACGACACGTACCTTATCAAGGGCCTAACCCCCCAGGAGATCATCGACGAAGAGCCCAAGCTGAAGGAAATCTCCTACCGGACCATCGCCAAGCTCCTCTTTGACAAGTGCGACGTGCTGGTGGTGGACAAAATCGGGAAGAACATCTCCGGCGACGGCATGGACCCCAACATCTCCGGCCGCTTCGTCCTGCCCCAGTACTGCTCCGGCGGCATTGACGCGGAAAAGGTGGTCGTCCTGGATATCACCGACGAGACCCACGGCAACGCCCAGGGCATCGGCCTGGCGGAGGTGACCACCCGGCGGCTGGTGGACCGGATGAAGCTGGAGATGACCTATCCCACCGGCGTGACCAACACCTTTTTGCACCTGATGAAGATTCCCATGATCATGGACAACGACCGGGAGGCCCTCCAGCTGGCCCTGATGTGCTGCCCCGAGGCGGAGGACCACGACCACATGAAGCTGATCCGCATTCCCAACACCGCCCATATCGGGGAGATTGAAATTTCCGAGGGCCTGCTGCCCCTGGCGAAGGCCAATCCCAACATTGAGATTCTCACGGACCTGTACGACCTGCCCTTCGACGGACAGGGCAATCTGTTCTAAAATCCCTTATCCCTTGTCCTCGGGGGGACGCTCCTCCGGGGCGAAACCGTGTGTGTGTTTAAAAAGGAGAAACATCTATGGTTACACCCGCAATGCTGATTTTGCACTTGGCCATCGCCATTGCCATCATTTTGGTGTGCATCATCGTCTTGAAGCTCAACGCCTCCATCGGAATGGTGCTGGCCTGCCTGTACATGGGCGGTATGGGCGGCCTGGGCCTGATGGACACCGTGTCCACCATCTCCTCCGGCTTCGGCAATATGATGACCGGCATCGGCCTGCCCATCGGCTTCGGCGTGATTCTCGGCCAACTGCTGAACGACAGCGGAGCCGCCGGAGTCATCGCCGACAAGATTGTCTCCGCCTTTCCGGAGAAGCGGGCCATGTGGGCCATCTCCCTGGCGGGCTTCGTTCTGTCTATCCCTGTGTTTTTCGATGTGACTTTTGTCATCCTGATTCCTATTGGAATCACCATCGCCGCGAAAATCAGCAAGAAAATGTGCTATGTCACCGGCTGTTTGACCATCGGAGCCACCACCGCCCACTGCGTCGTGCCCCCCACGCCCAACCCTCTGGCGGCGGCGGATATCTTTGGCTTTGACCTGGGCGTCATGATGGGCGTGGGCCTGGTGGTGGGTCTGATCACCGTGCTGCTCAGCGACTTCGTGTTCATCAAGATTCACGACCGGGGCATCTGGAACGAGGAAAAGGACGTGAACCACAGCTCCAACGTGGTGACGGAGCTGCTGGAGTCCGCCAAGAGAGACGCCGCTGCGGACCGCCCCCGCCCCTCCTTCGCCATGAGCCTGCTTCCCATCGTCATCCCCATTGTCTGCATCTTGGCAGGCACCGTGGGAACGGCCCTCTTTGAGGAGTCCCCCGTGATCTGCCGATTCCTGGGGGAGAAGGTCATCGCCATGCTGCTGGGCACCCTGGGCGCCTATCTGGTGAGCATCCGATTCATCGGCCGGGAGAACTTCGAGAAGTCCGCCGGCGAGGCCCTGAAAAGCGCCGGCGTGGTGCTGCTGATCACCGGAGCGGGTGGAAGCTTCTCCTCCGTCATCGCCGCCACGGGCATCGGGGACTCCATTGTCTCCCTGCTCAGCACGGGGGCCAGCTCCGTGGTTCCGGCCATGTTCCTCTGCTATCTGATCGGTATGATCTTCCGGGTGGCCCAAGGCTCCGGCACAGTGGCGGGCATGACCTCCATGACCATCATGGCCACCGTGGCCCCCGCCATCGGCTGTCATCCCGTGTGGCTGGCCTTGGCCTGCCTCTCCGGCGGCAACTCCATCGGCCATGTGAACGACTCCGGCTTCTGGGTGGCCACCAATATGTCTGGCCTCACCATCACCGGCGGACTAAAGACCTACACCCTGGGCTCCTTCATTTCCTCCGTGTTCATTTTCCTGCTGGCGCTGATTGGTGCGCTGGTGATTCCGCTGTAAGCGAAACGTTTCGCGGCTTTGGCCGCGGGTTAAGGAGTGAAACCATATGCTAAACGCAATGCGCATTGACCCCGCCGACAACGTGGTGGTGGCCATCGAACCCATCGCCAAGGGCGAAGTGGTGGAATTTGACGCCGGCGGCGAAGTCCGGCAGCTCACCGCCCTGGAGGACATCACCATTTACCACAAGCTGGCCTGCCGGGACATCCCCCAGGGGGAGCCGGTGGTGAAATACGGCCAGCACATCGGCTCCGCCGTCACGGCCATCCGGGCCGGGCAGCATGTCCACGTCCACAACGTGGAAAGCCACTCCACCAATGTTTGAGGAGGGAATCGAATGACATTCTATGGCTATGAACGGCCCGACGGCCGGGTGGGCGTGCGCAACTACGTGCTGATTCTGCCCGCCAGCGTCTGCGCCTCCGACACCACCCGGATCGTTGCCCAGCAGGTCAACGGCGCGGTGACCTTCAACAACCAGCAGGGCTGCTCCCAGGTGGAGTCCGACCAGCAGCTGACCATGGACGTGATGGCGGGCTACGCCGCCAACCCCAACGTCTACGGCACCGTGGTGGTGTCCCTGGGCTGCGAGAACTGCCAGATGGACCTGGTGGTCAAGGCCATTCAGGAGCGGACCAACAAGCCCCTCAAGCAGGTCATTATCCAAGAGGTGGGCGGCACCTTGAAGGCGGTGGACATCGCCGTGCGCTACGCCAAGGAGATGGCGGCGGAGGCGTCGCTGCTGCAAAAGAAGGAGTTCCCCATGTCGGAGCTGATCGTGGGCACGGAGTGCGGCGGCAGCGACCCCACCAGCGGCCTCGCGGCCAACCCCGTCATTGGGGAGCTCAGCGACCGGCTGGTGAAGAACGGGGGCACCTCCATCCTCAGCGAAACCACGGAGTTCATCGGCGCGGAGCACATTCTGGCGAAGCGGGCCGCCACGCCGGAGGTCCACGACCGCATTCTGGAGATTGTCCGGCGCTATGAGAAGGCCCTGCGGCTGGTGGGGGAGGAAGTCCGGGAGGGCAACCCCTCTCCCGGCAACAAGGCCGGCGGCATTACCACCCTGGAGGAAAAATCCCTGGGCTGCATCCACAAGGGGGGCCACAGCCCCGTTATGGCGGTCTATGACTACGCCAAGCAGGTGGAAGCCAAGAGCGGCCTGGTCATTATGGACACCCCGGGCAACGACCCCTCCTCTGTTGCCGCCATGGCGGCGGGAGGAGCCCAGGTGGTGGTCTTTTCCAGCGGCCGGGGATCTCCCACGGGCAACCCCATTGTCCCCGTGGTGAAAATCACCGGGAACAAGCTGACCTTCGCCAAGATGGAGGACAACATCGACCTGGACGCCTCCCCCCTGATTTATGGGGAGAAGACCCTGGAGGAGCTGGGCGGCGAGCTCTATGAGCTGGTGCGGCAGGTGGCCTGCGGCCGCCAGACGAAGGCGGAGGCCCTGGGCTTCACGGAAATGGCCATTGCCCGGGTCTGCAATTACGTATAAGTAAGGAGCGCTTCCAATATGAATAAAAAATACGTCGTCATGGACGGCAACACAGCCGCCGCCCATGTGGCCTACGCCTTCACGGAGGTAGCGGCCATCTATCCCATCACGCCGTCGTCTCCCATGGCGGAGAAGGTGGACGAGTGGTCCGCCAAGGGGCGGAAGAACCTGTTCGGGTCCACGGTGGACGTGATCCAGATGCAGTCCGAGGCGGGAGCTGCTGGCACCTGCCACGGCGCGGCCCAGGCGGGCGCGCTGACCACCACGTTCACCTCCTCCCAGGGCCTGATGCTGATGATCCCCGCCATGTACGCCATGGGGGGCCAGTTCCTGCCCAACGTCATGCACATCGCCTCCCGGGTGGTGACTTCTAACCACCACTCCATCTTCGGCGACCACACGGACTTCATGACCTGCCGCACCACCGGCTACGCCATGCTCATGTCCGCCTCTCCCCAGGAGGCCATGGACCTGGGGGCGGTGGCGCATCTGTCCGCCATCCATTCCCGCTACGCCTTCATGCACTGCTTTGACGGCTTCCGCACCTCCCACGAGATGCAGCGCATCGAGGCCCTGGACTACGAGGACCTGCGGGGCCTGGTGGACTGGGAGGCCCTCCAGGCGTTCCGCCGCCAGTGCCTGAACCCGGAGCATCCCACCAACCGGGGCAACAACGTGAACCCGGACATCTACTTCCAGTGCAAGGAGGGTGTGAACGAAACCACCGCCGCACTGCCGGACACCGTCCAGCATTACATGGACGAGATCAACCAGCTGACGGGCCGGAACTACCAGCTTTTCAACTACTACGGCGCGGAGGACGCGGAGGAAGTCATCGTGGTCATGTGCTCCGCCTCCGAGGCGGTGAAGGAGACGGTGGACTACCTCAACCAGCAGGGCCGGAAGGTGGGCCTGCTGCAAGTCCACCTGTACCGCCCCTTCTCCGTGAAGCACTTCGCCGCCGCTTTGCCCGCCACGGTGAAGAAAATCGCGGTGCTGGACCGCTCCAAGGAGCCCGGCAGCGTGGGCGAGCCGCTGTATCTGGACGTGGTGACCGCCCTGGCCCAGGCGGGCCGGGGGAACATCCAAGTGGTGGGGGGCCGCTACGGCCTTTCCTCCAAGGACACCACCCCGGGCCAGTTCATCGCCGTCTATGACAACTTGAAACAGGCCGCGCCGAAAAATGATTTTACCATCGGCATCATCGACGACGTGACCCACACCTCCCTGGATTACACAGAGGTGGAGCTGCCCCATCCGGGACAGGTTTCCTGCAAGCTCTGGGGCCTGGGGGGCGACGGCACCGTGGGAGCCAACAAAAACGCCATTTCCACCATCGGCCTCATCGCGGGCAAGTACGCCCAGGCCTATTTCTCCTACGACACCATGAAGTCCGGCGGCCTGACCCAGAGCCACCTGCGCTTTGGCGACGAGCCCATCCGGTCTACCTACCTGGTGAGCTCCGCGGACTTCGTGGCGGTCCACGCCCCCACGTACATCCAAAAATACGACACCACCGGGGACTTGAAGGAAGGTGGCATCTACCTCCTGAACTGCCCCTGGAGCGCGGAAGAGCTGGAAGAGCGTCTGCCCGGGAAGATGAAGCGGGACCTGGCGAAGAAGCACGCCCAATTCTACATCATCGACGCCGCCAAGCTGGCCGTCCAGGTGGGCCTGGGGGCCAACCGGACCAACAGCATCCTGCAATCGGCCTTTTTCGCCCTGACCAAGGTCATCCCCCTGGATATGGCCGTGGAGGACATGAAGAAAAACAACTACAATTCCTATTTCAAAAAGGCCGGGCAGAAAATCGTGGACATGAACAACGCCGCCGTAGACGTGGGCGTCAGCGCGGCGGTGAAGGTGGAAATCCCCGAGAGCTGGGCCTCCGCCCCCGATGCGCCCGCCCCGGAAATTCAGGCCAGCGATTTCGTTAAGGAGATCGTGCTGCCCATGGACCGCCAGCAGGGCGACAAGCTGCCGGTGTCCGTCTTCAAGAAGCACGGCGTGCTCTCCGGCACCTGGGAGAACGGCACCTCCGCGTACTCCAAGCGGGGCGTTGCGATTACGGTGCCCAAGTGGAACGCCGAGAGCTGCATCCAGTGCAACCGCTGCGCCATGAGCTGCCCCCACGCCGCCATCCGCCCGGTGCTGCTGACCGAGGCTGAAAAAGCCGAGGTTCCCGCCGCCTTTGCCACGGCGCCCGCCAAGGGCCTGGGGAAGGACGCCCCGGCGTATTCCTTCCGCATGCAGGTCAGCCCCTATGACTGCCTGGGCTGCGGCGTGTGCCTGACGGCCTGCCCCGCCAACCAGAGCGAGAAGTCCGCCGACGCCCTGGTCATGACTCCCTTCGAGGAGATGAAGCCGGAACAGACGCTCTTCGACCAGGTGGCTATGAACGAGAAATACCTCAAGCCGGAAGTTATCAGCAGCAAGAGCGTGAAAAACATCCAGTTCGCCAAGCCCTACTTCCAGTTCTCCTCCGCCTGCGCGGGCTGCGCGGAGACGACGTATATCAAGCTCCTCAGCCAGATGGTGGGCGAGCGGATGTACGCGGGCAACGCGGCGGGCTGCTCCTCCGCCATCAGCGGCGGCGCGCCCATCCTGCCCTACTGCCGGGACGACCAGGGGCGGGGCCCCGCCTGGGAGCACTCGCTGTTTGAGGACAACGCCGAGTTTGCCTACGGCTTCTTCCACGCCCAGGACGCCATCCGCAAGGAGCTGCTGATCCGCCTGGAGGCCCTGAAGGAAGCCGGCGCGGCCCCGGAGGCTGTGGACGCCTATCTGAACGGCTGGGAGGATTCCCAAAAATCCCGGGCCCTCACCGACGCGCTGATTGCCGCCCTGGAGGCCGTTGAGCAGACGCCGGAGGTCCGGTACATCCTGGAGAACAAGGAGTTCCTGGCGAAGAAGTCCGTGTGGGCCATCGGCGGCGACGGCTGGGCCTATGACATCGGCTTCGGCGGCATCGACCATGTCTGTGCCCAGAACCGGAACGTGAATCTGCTGGTGCTGGACACCGAGGTCTATTCCAACACCGGCGGCCAGTCCTCCAAGGCGACCCCCACCTCGGCGGTGGCGAAGTTCGCCGCGGGCGGCAAGCAGATTGCCAAGAAGGACCTGGGGGCCATCCTGATGAACTACGGCTATGTATACGTGGCCCAGGTGGCCATGGGCGCGGACCAGGCCCAGACCCTCAAGGCCCTGCGGGAGGCGGAGGAGTACGACGGCCCCTCCATCGTCATCTGCTACTGCCCCTGCCTGGAGCAGCATATCAAGAGGGGCATGGGCTGCTCTCAGGACGAGATGAAGAAGGCCGTGGAGTGCGGCTATTGGCAGCTCTACCGCTACGATCCCCGGCGGAAGGCGGAGGGCAAGAACCCCTTCCAGCTGGATTCCGCGGAGCCGGACACTTCGATGCTGCTGCCCTTCCTCATGGGCGAGAACCGCTTCGCCTCCTTGAAGAACAACTTCCCCGGCAAGGCCGACGCCCTCTATGAGAAGGCTGTGGAGGACGTCAAGGCCCGCTGCGCTCGGTACAAGAGGATGGCGGAAGGGGACTGAACCCCTGCCGTCTAAGGATCAGAAAAAGCCCGGCCCGGAGGATATCCTCCGGGCCGGGCTTTTTCAGGCAGGGGAAAGGCTTACAGCCGGGCGACGCCGGATTTCCGGGCGGCATCGGCCACAGCCTTGGCGACAGAGGGGCCCACCCGCTTGTCAAAGGCCTTGGGGATGATATAGTCGGCGGTCAGCTCCTCGTCGGAGATCAGCCCGGCCAGCGCCTGGGCGGCGGCCACTTTCATCTCCTCGTTGATGTCGCTGGCCCGGACGTCGAAGGTGCCCCGGAACACGCCCGGGAAGGCCAGGACGTTGTTGATCTGGTTGGGGAAGTCGCTGCGGCCCGTGGATACCACCGCCGCGCCGCCGGCCTTGGCCTCGTCGGGGAAAATCTCCGGTGTGGGGTTGGCGCAGGCGAAGACGATGGCGTCTTTATTCATGGTTTTCACCATCTCCGTGGTGACGGTCCCCGGGGCGGAGACGCCGATGAACACGTCCGCGCCCACCAGGGCATCAGCCAGGGTTCCCGGCTTCTTCTCCAGGTTTGTCACCTGGGCCATCTCCTCCTTAATCCAGTTCAGGCCCTCCCGGCCCTGGTAAATCGCGCCCTTCCGGTCGCACATGGTGACGTTTTTAAAGCCCGCGGACAGCAGCAGCTTTACGATGGAGATGGCGGCGGCCCCCGCGCCGGAGGTGACCACCTTCACGTCTTCCCTTTTCTTGCCTACCACCTTCAGCGCGTTGGTCAGGCCCGCCAGGGTGATGATGGCCGTTCCGTGCTGGTCGTCGTGGAAGATGGGGATGTCGCACTTTTCCTTCAGCTTCCGCTCGATTTCAAAGCACCGGGGGGCGGCGATATCCTCCAGGTTGATGCCGCCGAAGGAGCCGGACATCAGCCACACGGCGTTGACGAACTCGTCCACGTCGTGGGTCTTCACGCACAGGGGGAAGGCGTCCACATCGCCAAAAGCCTTGAAGAGCACGCATTTGCCCTCCATGACGGGCATGCCCGCCTCGGGGCCGATGTCTCCCAGGCCCAGGACGGCGGAGCCGTCGGTGATGACGGCGCAGAGGTTGTGCCGCCGGGTGAGCTCATAGCTCTTACTCACGTCCTTTTGAATTTCCAGGCAGGGCTGGGCCACGCCGGGGGTGTAGGCCAGGCTCAGATCGTCCTTGGTCTCCA
This sequence comes from uncultured Oscillibacter sp., assembly GCF_950073225.1. Taxonomy (NCBI): domain Bacteria; kingdom Bacillati; phylum Bacillota; class Clostridia; order Eubacteriales; family Oscillospiraceae; genus Oscillibacter; species uncultured Oscillibacter sp. The sequence goes on along the minus strand of NZ_CATMPS010000015.1, from coordinate 5,879 downwards.
CGGGGACGGTAGTCACGACCTCAATCTTACCCTTCCACTCGCCGTGGAGCCGGAGGGATTCCTTCGCGTAATCCATAATGCTGTTCCTCCTTCTTATTTCTGGTCCTCAAAATCGAAGTGGTAGGGCAGACCCAGCTTATCCCGGACCTCGATAATTTCCTTTTGGATGGTCTCGCCCACGGGTACGCCCTTGTCCTTCCGCTCCTGCCAGGCCAGCCATTCCTTCTCGCCGGCGGTGTAGATGCGCTCCGCGCCGGGGGCCTTCTGAGAGTTCCGGAGGCCCCGGCAGATGCCGCCGGCAGTCTTCTTGAAGGTATCCAGGCCCATGAAGAACTCGGTATTAATGACGAAGAAGAAGTGGCCCAGGCGGTACATCTGGCTGCTGCCGTCGGGGGCCTTGCCGCTGAGGTCCTTCAAGTAGGGGCCCCCGGCCAGCGCCGCGGAGAGAATCTCCACGATGGTGGTAAAGCCGTAGCCCTTGTAACCGCCGGTGGCCTCCCCCAGGCCGCCGACAGAGAGCAGGGCGCAGTTCCCGGCCCGCATCTCCGTGAGAATTTTTGCGGAATCGCTCATGGTGCCGCCGTCCTTGGTGACCACCAGCCCCTCGGGAGTGGGCTTGCCGCTGCGGGCATAGAACTCGATTTTTCCGTTCTGGATGGTAGAGGTGGCGCAGTCAAAGTTAAAGGGGAACTCCTCGTCGGTGGGCATGGTGAAGGTCAGGGGATTGGTGCCCATCATGGGCTCTACGCCCCAGGTGGGAGCTACGGAGGGCCGGGCGTTGGTGCCGGTAATACCGATCATGCCGGCTTTTTCCGCCATGGTAGTCCAGTAGCCCGCGATGCCGTAGTGGGTGGAGTTGTAGACCGCGCCGCCGGCCATGCCGTATTTGGCGGCTTTTTCAATCAGCATTTCCATCATGTGGTAGCTGGCCACCATGCCCATTCCGTTGTTGGCGTCCATGACCACCGTGGTGGGGGTGTCTTTCACAATGTCCATTTTAGTCTCCGGCAGCAGGGTCCCGTTGACAATCCGGTCAATGTAGATGGGCTTGAACCGGTTGCATCCGTGGCTTTCGATGCCCCGCCGGTCGGATTCCAGCAGGACGTCGGCGCAGATTTTCGCGTCGTCCTCCGGTACGCCGTAGCCCTTGAAGGCGTCGATGAGGAAGCTGTTCATCAGGTCCCAGGGTACGTAAGGTCTCGTTTCCATGTGTTCCATACTCCTTTTGCCAATTTTGAGGGGCATTTTGCATACGCAAAAAGAGCGCAATAACCACACCGTACTAGGCAGTTATCACACTCATCTCACATACTCTGATTCTTGCAAGCTGTCGTCAGTATATATAGTATAACAGGCCTTTGCGAGGATTGCAAGGATTTCCTGCGCGGAAAAAACGCCGCCCGCTCCATAGAGCGGGCGGCGGCGTGAAGAGGCTCTTAAGCCTCCTGATAAAGCTCCAGAATCGCCCCGTCCTTCCAGACGAAGGCCAGCCGGTCCCCCTTGTCGTTGGCGGCCATGGGGCCGCAGATCACGCGGTCGGCGTCGGCCACGTATTTCTCCAGATCGTCCACCTTATAGGCCACATGGGGATGGCGGTGGATGTCCTCGGGGAAGGGGGTGCCCTCCTCAAATTTCAGGTACTCGATTTTATAGTCGTAGTCGTCCACATTGCTGACCCAAAATTTTGCCCCCTCGTTATAGGTCATGTTGGGCTTGCGGTTGGTGACGGGAATTCCGATGTGCATATATTCGGCAGACATGGCGTTTCCTCCTGATTATTGATGTTTGACCGCTTGGTAGACCTCATAGGCCTGTTTGGGGGTATATCCCTCGTGAACCACCTTGCCGATGGCCTGGGCCATGCCCGCCGGGGAGTCGGACTGGAAGATGTTCCGGCCCATATCCACCCCGTGGGCCCCCTGCTGAATGGCCTTGTACGCCATTTCCAGGGCCTCCAATTCCGGCAGCTTCTTGCCCCCGGCGATGACGATGGGCACGGGGCAGGCGGCGGCTACCCGCTCAAAGCCCTCGCAGTAGTAGCTCTTGACGATGTTGGCCCCGTTCTCCGCCAGCACCCTCGTGGCCAGGAGGAAGAACTTCTCCGTCCGCTCCATCTCCTTGCCCACGGCCACCACGCCCAGGGTGGGCACACCGTACCGGGCCCCGGCGTCGGCGGTCCGGCAGAGAAGCTCCAGGGACCGGCTCTCGCCGGGAGCGCCGATGAAGGTCTGCACCGCCACGCAGTCCGCGTTCATCCGCAGGGCATTTTCCATGTCGCTGGCGAAGCCGCCGCCGTCCGACATGTCGTCATAGAGCACCGTGGAGTCATAGGTCACCCGGAGGCAGCGCCCCACCTGGGCGGCGGGGGAGATGCAGGAGCGGAAGACGCCCCGGGTGCCCATCAGTACGTTTACATAGGGAATCAGCGGCGGGATGACCAGGTCAATCCGCTCCAGCCCGGCGGTGGGCCCCATGATATAGCCGTGGTCGAAGGCCAGCATGACGGTGTTCCCGGAGCTGGGGTCGAACATCCGGGCCAGCCGGGCCTTCATGCCCCAATCGCAGTGGGCCGCGCCCTTTACATAGAAGCCCTCCTGGGCGGCGGGGACGTCCAGGTGATAATCGTGGGCGGCCTTGTTTCCGATGTTGTCCGCCATGCCTTACTCCTTGCTGTAGGCGGGCGTGTGGCAGGGGGCGCTCCAGAGGCGGATAAACTCGTCGTCCCACTTGGCGATGTTCATCTGGAAGCCCGCAGCCTCCTGCACGGTGAGGATTTCGCCCACCATGCTGGCCACGACCTCCACACCCATGGCCTTCAGGAACTCCACGGTATCCTTAAACAGCACCAGCAGCTCCATCATGGTGGTGGCTCCGCAGCCGTTGATCATGATGAAGGCCCGGTCGCCGGATTTCAGATCCAGGTTCTTACACAGGGCCTGGGCCACGGTGGACACGGTTTCCTTGGAGCTCATCATGGGCACCCGGACGCCGCCGCCCTCGCCGTGCTGGCCCGCGCCGATTTCCATCAGGTCCGTCTCCCCCAGGTCGCCGAAGGACATGCCGTTTTGGGGATGGGTGGCGTCGGTGGATTTCACGGTGACGGAGGCCATGCTGTCCGCGTAGCGCTGGGCGATGTCCGCCACTTCGTCTAAGGTTTTGCCCTCCCGGGCGGCGGCGGCGGCAATGTGGTACAGGGCCACGGCTCCGGCCAGGCCCCGCTTGTTGTCCTCGCCGTTGGGGTCATACTGGATCTCCTCCCCGGTGACCACCTGACGGACGTTCAGTCCCGCCTTCTTTGCCAGCTTCATGGCCTGCTTGCCCGCCAGCTGGTCCCCGGCGTAGTTCAGCGTCAGCAGCAGCACGCCGTGGCCCTTGTCCGCCAGCTTCATGGCATCAAACACCAGCTGGCCGTTGGGGGCGGCGAAGATGTCGCCCACAGCCTGGATGTCCAGCATGCCCTTTCCCACAAAGCCGGCCTGGGCGGGCTCGTGGCCGGAGCCGCCGTAGGTGACGATGGTGACCCGGTCCGCGTTCGCCAGGTCCTTGCTGATGACCAGATGGCCGTCCACGTCCAGAATATCGGGGTAGGCCAGGCCCAGGCCCACAAGCTCCTCGTCGGTAATGGTCTCCGGGGCGTTGATAAATTTCTTCATTTTCATGTATGTACCTCCTAAAAGTTGATTTTTGTACTTAAGGCTGGGCCAGGCCCTGGAAGAAATAGGCCATGGACATGGCTCCCGCGTCCGGGGTGCCGAGGGTCTTCTCGCCGTAGCTCTTGGCCCGGCCGAATTTGGACGCGAAGCCCCGGGTAGCCTCGGCCCCCTCCATAGCGGCCTTGGCGGCGGCGGCAAACAGCTCGTTTTCGTCGTCCCCCCCATAGGCGGCGACGGCCCGGCTGGCGGGAATCAGAGCGTCCATCATGGTTTTGTCGCCCACCTTGGCCCCAGACATGTCGCTTAGCTCCTCCAGGGCCTGGGCGAAGACGGCCTGAAGTCCCGCCACATCAATCTCGTCCCCCTCCGGGGCGGCCTCCTGCATCCCGTCCAGCCAGGTGTTCCAAAGCGGCACGGCGCTGCCGCCGTTGAGGGTCATCACCGCCGTGGCCGCACCGTCCAGCATGGCCTGAATGCCGTTCTCCGGCCGCTCTGCCGCGGCGGAGATCGCCCCGGCGATTTTGGCCATCGTCAATCCGTGGTCTGCGTCGCCGAAGCGGGAGTCAATTTCCGTCAGTTCCGGTTCCGCCGCCGCCACAGACGTGCAGGCGTGTTTCAGCCGCGCGGCAAACGCATCCTTTGTCATGGGTAAGCGCCTCCTCTGCAAAATTAGTTACATTTGTTAAAAATGATAGCACATGATGTAACATAAGTCAACGCATGGCGCGGATTTCCCCGTAATGGACAGAGAGACGGCAGGAAAACTATGGAAACTGCACAAAAACGGCTTCCCGGGCAAAGCCCGGGAAGCCGTAATGCGCATACGGTTGTCATTGTTCCAGCAGTCCCCGCACCAAGTCCTGGCGGGCCACAATGTGGGTGAAGAAGCCGGATTTGAGGGCCCCGCCCAGGGCCTTGGCGCTGGTGTTGGCGGAGCAGACGCCGATGATGTTGGGACAGCGTTTTAAAACGTCAATGGGGATTTGAATGGCAAAATCCTGCTCCGACTGGATGACGGTTCCCGTCTCGTTGAAGTAGTAAATCAGCATCCGCCCACAGGCCCGCTGCCGCTGGAGAAGGCCGCCATAGCGGACCAGAGAGGCGAAGTCGGGGCTGGAAGGGTAATCGCCGATGTTGACCAGGGCGGTATCCAGGGCTTCCCATTGCTGAAGAATCCGGCGGTAAACCTCGGTGGAGCACAGGATCTGCTTTTCCTCCAGGCCCTCCGGCAGGGCGGGGAGGTAGAGAAAGTGGGGAACGGCTCCCAGCTGCTGTGCCATCAGCCGGACGTTTTCGTTGGACTGGTAGTTACGGGCCGGAATGCTGGCGTTGCCCACCAGGGGGCAGATATCGGTGACGGCGCTGCTGGGCTGGGGGTTTTCCTCCAGCCAGGTTACCAGCTGGCCAATTAAGTACCCCCAGCCCACCCCCAGGCGGCGGGCGCCCAATTGGTGCAGCAGCTCCACGGCGCCCTGGGAGAGCAGGCGGTTTGTGGCGTCGTTGTCCGCACTGTCTTCCACCAAGACGCCTCCCCGGACGGAACTGGCTGCCCGCAGACGGTCCAGCATCCGGGCCGCCCGGGTTCCCGGCTCATGGACCTTGATCTCCACAATGCCCAGTTCCCGGGCCTCGGACAGCATCCGGCTGACCAGAGGGCGGGACACGCCCAGCTCCCGGGCGATGTCGCTTTGCTTCCGGTCCTCCAGATAATAGCGCCGGGCCACGTAAGCCAGCTTTTTCCGTTTTTCAAAACCAGCGCTCACATAATCCCCTCTTCCGAATACAGAAGTTACATATGTTACTATTTTGTTTATACCACAAAGCCAGCGGAGATACAAGCGGGGAAGCATAGAAAATAGAAACATGCCTGCCTCCGAAAAATCGCGCGTTTCCAAAATTTACTTTCATAATGGAAGCCAAAGTTACCAGCCCGCAAGGAAAGCCCGTCATTCGCGCCGCCAGCGAGAAGCTGCAAATTGAGTGGAAAATCTGACGGCGGGCATACCGTCAGGCCATTATCTTTTTATGCCCTTGTCCATTGTAGTTCGCTGTTCTTGCCGCAAAATACTGTAAATGCTCTTTCTGATTTTCTCGGCTTGATCTAAGGAAACGCTGATTTAATCCCCCGAAATGATAAAAGATGTGATAAAATAAGGGAAAGGGGGCGCGGAGTATGAAACAGGAAAGTTTTAGCGATATGGAATATAGATGCCGGAAAAAGAAAAC